>JBDRQZ010000218.1:0-4914 GCA_043826025.1 bacterium
TCGGCTGCTGGTCGATCTGGAGGAGAATCAGCAGCATTTCGATCTGGTGATTACCGACCCGCCGCGCGCCGGGTTGGAAATCAAAGCGATCCGCCGACTGGTGCGGCTGCAACCGCCACGGATCGTGGCAGTTTCCTGCAACCCGGCGACACTGGCGCGCGATCTGGCGCATTTCCGGGAAATGGGCTACCGGGCAACCCTGATTTCGCCGGTCGACATGTTTCCCCAGACCACTCATGTGGAGACTGTGGTTACCCTGGTTCGAGAAACCGATCAGACGAATTGAAGATAATCCAAGTCTATACATCAGATATGAATATGGTTGAGGAGTTATAGATGTTCAGAAGCTTCTTGGTGCTCTCGCTGCTGATCTTCGTGACTGCGGTGCCGGCATTAATATCTGAAGAACTGGGAGAGAGCGCACAGCTTACCAAGCTGACTGAGCGTTATCTCTACGCAATGTTCGAACAGGACCCGGTTTACGCCACCCAGATGGGCGAATATGCTCCGGAGTCGCTGCGCTATCCGGATTACTCGCGTAAAGCCCAGCGCGCCCTGGCTTCCGAAGTGAAAGACTTGAGGCGCGAATTACGCAAGATTGACCAGAGTCAATTGACCGCGAATGGCAAGATCGACGCGATGTTGCTGGATGGTGAGCTGCAAACTCGCTTGCTGCTGCTGGAAGGTACAAACCTGCAGCAGGACAACCCCAAAGCCTACAGCTCGGCGGCCCTGAATGGCATTTACTTTCTGCTGATCTCCCCCTCCTTTGAGGACAGCGCCAAGGCAAGAATGATCCTGGAGCGGATCTTCGATCTGCCCCGGTTCCTCGCTTCATCCCGTGAGGAGCTTAAAGCGCCGCCAAAGGTCTGGATTTTGCTGGCCGAACAGGAAGCGGAGACCGGCCTCGATTTCTTCGCCGAGGTTGCCGACTTTGTTGCCGAGCAACTGCCAGACCGCCGCAACGAGATCGAGAGCGCTTTTACGGCCGCTAATACTGCGCTTGAGGGCTTCAGCGACTTTCTCGATGCTCTGAAGCTGGAAAATGAAAAGTCTTTCGCCATCGGCGTTGCCGATTTCAACGCCCTGCTGAAGGAGCAACATTTTCTCGACTTCGATGCAGACTCGCTGCTCCAGTTGGGGGAGTGGCTGTTTGAAGATGCTCTGGAGCGACGCGATTCGCTGGCGGCAATTGTCGAGACCCTGACTGTGGAGTCGCCGACCGAGTATTTTGTCCCGCAGAGTTTCGGCCCTGACGATGTGCTCGACTACTTCCAATGGGAAATCGACCAGACCAGCGATTGGCTGCAGCGGCATGGCTTCGTCACCGTCCCACAAGGGATCGGCGCCTGCATCCCGATGGAAACACCCCGCTTCCTGCGCAATATCATCGGCGGGATCGCGTATCAGCCGCCGGGGCCGTTCGAGCGGGTCCAGACCGGCCGCTTTTATGTGCGGCCGCTGCCGGACACCCTCGATGAGTCCAGTCGCGCCGCCTGGTTCCGTTACTGTATGCAGCGGGGATTCAAGGGTTCGATCGTGCATGAGGCCTATCCCGGCCACCATCTGCAGATTGAGCTTTCCAACCGCAACCCCTCGCTGATTCGGAGAATCGTCTACAACACCGTCATGATGGAGGGTTGGGCGCTTTACTGCGAGGAGGCGATGTATGAGCAGGGGTTCTATGGCGATGATCCACGCAGGCAGCTATCGATCCAGGATGGGGTTGTGTTCCGCGCCGCCCGGGTAATCGTCGATGTCCGGCTGCAGACGGGCGACTGGACCTATTCGGAGGCGGTTGGCTGGATGATCGACAATCTGGGCTCCTCGCTGGAGTATGTCGAGACCGAAGTGGGGCGCTATACCCTGAGCCCGACGCAGCCGATGTCCTATCTGATCGGAAAACTGCAGATTCTGGAAATTCGGGATCTCTATCGAAAGCAGCTAGGGGATGCCTACAGCCCCGCAGCTTTCCATGATATGTTGCTGGCGGAAGGCTCGATTCCCCCGGCTCTGATCCTGAAAAAGCTAAAAAAGGAACTCTAGGTGTCGGTAATTCCCGGTTGCCGTCTCTCGCGGATCAAAGGTTGCGATTACGCTCTCCTTAGTTTATACTAAAGAGACCATGAGCAAGCATATCTACGCACCCTGGCGGGCGGAGTATATTCTGGGTCCCAAAGAAAAAGAATGCATCTTCTGCCGCATGGCCGGCGAGGACAAAGATCGCGAGAATTTCATCGTGCATCGCGCCGAGCACTGCTTTGTCGTGATGAACCGCTATCCTTACACGACCGGGCATCTGATGATCGTGCCGTATCGGCACCAGAGCGATCTGGAAGCTCTCAGTGTCGCAGAGATGGGAGAATTGATGGCGCTGGCGCAGAAAGTCATCGCCGGGCAGAAGCGGGAGTCCTCGCCGCAGGGCTTCAATGTCGGCTTCAATTTGGGTCGCCCGGCGGGCGCCGGCATCGAAGAGCATCTGCACCTGCACGTGGTGCCCCGTTGGGAGGGGGACTCCAGTTTCGTCGCCGTCATCGACGACACGCGCGTTCTGTCGTTGCCGCTGGGGGACGTTTACGAATCGCTCAAACGCTGTTTTGAATAGCTATGGCAGGACGCCGTATTCCGACCAAGAAGGAACTGCTGCAATTGCAGCAGATGTATCGTACCGACAAACGTATTGCCCAGGCTCTGGGTGGGGTACCGGAACATCTGGTCGCTTATTGGCGACGCAAAAAAGGTATCGGGCGCTCGACATTTCCGAAATACAGCTATGCCGAAATCAGAGAGCTGTGGGAGCGTTACGGCGACGATTACAAAGCGGGCCAGCAGCTAGGTATCACCAAGCAGGCATTCTATCGTTGGCGCAAAGAATACAAGTTGATGGAGCGACCGGCGATTCTCAAGCTGGAGCAGCTCGAACTTAAGTTCTACGATGAGCATCGTCTAAGTCGGGGCGGCGAGCGACAACCCCCGGCGCAGACTGTGCTGCAGAAAATCGCCGCCTTTCAGAACTCCACACCTTTTGTCAACATCCATGAGGCGGTCTCACTGGCTGCCAATCTCTTCATTCGTATAGATGCGAGCGGGGTTTGCGCGCGCAGATTCGGCACTCCGGGACAAAACAAAAGACGCCGCCATCCGGACTGGGAACACTTTGATTCCCTGCTCGATCTGGTTGAATCAGGCTACTTCATTCCGGGTCAGGTTGTTGTCTCAGCGCGGCGCGAGGCAGTGGCTCTGGCCGCGACTGCTTCCTATGTAAAAGTGCTACCGGGGATTGCGGTCCCGGAGGATGAAAGCGCCCCGGTCCTCGATTTTATCGCGGTGCCGAGTCTGAAGATGGTGGTCCGCGGTTCAGCAACGCTGAGGCTAACACCCTATGATGTCGCCTGCCAGATTGCTGACAATCTGAGTGATGTTGCAGGCGACGATTATTTGCTGGAGCTCTCCGGCGCTGCGATTGAGCGTCTGACTCTCGAAGAGCGGGTGGCGGTGCTCTCCTACCTCTCGTTGCTGGTCGACAAGGAGCTTTTTCTGGAGCCGGACCAGACTTTCCTGACCCATTTGCAGCGGCTGGGAACCTCCAAGTTGCCGGTTCCCTTCTCAGACAAGAACTCCCATGTGCTCGATTCACGCGAGTTGCTGCTGGCGCGCGACAAACCGATGATCTACTGCCTGACTGATGGGGCACCGCTTACCGGTTATGGCAAGTTGTCACGCAAGAGGCTGGCGCGGGTGCGGATCGGACCACTGGTGGGAGGGACGCTGGAAAACATCAAACTGCTGGCAACGGCTTTCAAAGGCTCGACAATTGCGCCGGAGATCGAAGTTCTGATCATACCGGCATCGCGCAAAGTCTTCGCTGATGCCGCACGGCGACGCTACATTCAGCACCTGGTTGATGCGGGCGTACGAATCGGCAACACCTGTTTCCAGCCACGAGTGGACCCCCTGGAGGCCGATCAATTCGAATTGACAACTGAGCTGGATCACGGCGAGGGCCTGAGCCTGCTGGCATCTATCAGCATCATCAGTCAGGCGATTCGCGCCGGCAAGCTGACCAAACGGCTGTTTGAGTCCGGCTAGGTCTGATCCAGCATCGAGAGCAACTGAAATTCCCCGTCAGCAAAACGAATATAGCTGAAGTGGCTGATCCAGTCGCCGGTGTTCAGGAAGTATTTCTCACCGAAGCGCAACAACTCCGGATGGTGAGTATGGCCGCAGATGAAAGCGCAATAGTCTCCGGCCAGCATTTGACGGCCATATTCCCGGTACTCTTCGAGAAAGCGGTCTCGCGGGCGTTTCGCAGTATGGCGGCGAGATGACTGCGCGGCGCCATACGCCAGCCAGTAAGCCAGCGAGGGGGGCAGCAGCTTGTAAAGCGCGATGCAGACTCGATTGCGCAGCACCTTCTTGAGCAGGCGGTATTTCCAGTCAGACTTGGCCAATCCATCGCCATGCATCGCCAAAATCTTGCCTGCCCCGGTGTCCAGTTCCAGCCTGTCACCGACAACTTCGATTCCCAGTTCCACGCTGAGGAAATCGCCGATCCAGTGGTCATGATTGCCGGTGACATAGGTGATCGGGACGCCGGAGGCCAGCAGGTCTCGCAGGAGGAAGAGCAGCTGCAGGTTCCTTTTGGGGATCAAATGACGATACTCAAACCAGAAGTCGAAGAGATCGCCGAGCAAGACAAGATGTTCGAGGTCGGCACGACTGCGGGAGATGAATTCCTTGAACCGCTCTAACTTCCTCGCCTCGGTCGCCGCATCCCCTTCGCCGAGATGAAAATCGGATAGAAAGTAGATCGCCATTAACCCAAGGTAGTTGCCGCTGCTGTTCAAGTAAAGCGCAAATGCGCGATCTGGGAAGCATCTGAGCGTCGGTTGTCCGAACCTGAAACAGTTTCAT
>JBDRQZ010000219.1:0-4501 GCA_043826025.1 bacterium
GACCTTGGAAGAGTCTGGCATCGGCATAGGGACTCAAGTAATCCGTAATGCAAATTTCGAATTGTCTGGCGTAGCCACCGATACTTGGGCAATCAGCAACCTGAAGATTACGGCGACGAAGGATACTGTTTCACAAGGCGAGTTGTATGCCCTTGATTACGATGCCGAGGCTCAGGATGTGTCCTTGCCTGCTGATTCCGCGATTTTCAGCGCGACCGGTCATGGATTGGCAGAAGACGATCCTGTTACCTTTGCGGGTTATGCCTTGGCTGGCGGGATGACCTTCGGAGATATCTACTATGTGGTGTATATCGATGCAGATACCTTCAGTGTTTCGGCTACGGCTCCAGGATCCGCGATAACCTTTACCACCGCAGGTTCGAATATCCGGGTGAGCAAAGCCACGTATTCTTATGATAAAACCGTGGCCGCCATTGGCAGCGATGACGGTATCTGGGTTTTCACCATCACGGCGACGGACCTGGCCGGTCGGACGACCAGCCTGACCCGGACGGTGTTCATCGACGCGACAGCACCGACCAACATCGCCATCACCGATCCGGAACTCTACCTGTCAGGAAACGGCTCTACCATTGTCGGAACGGTTGACGATGGGAATGGCACCGGCATCAACAATGTGCAGTATCTGACCAGGCACGGGACCCCGGTCAGTTTGAACAGCGGCACCGATGTCTTCACCGCTGTTGGCCATGGCTTTGCGGCCGGTGTGCCTATCGTCTTCCGCGGTGACGCCGAGGCTGGCAACATGACCTTCGGCACAAGGTATTATATTGTCGACGATGGCACCCTTACAGCCGACACCTTCACGGTGGATGACGATCCAGCGGCCAGCACTCCGGTCGACTTCTCCAGTGACGGAACCAATCTACGTGCCAAACGGTATTGGTCTCTGGAGATGAACACAACGCTGGATAGCGACACCGACATTTTTACAGCAGCAAATCATGCCCTTGAAGCCGGTACTGCCATAACTTTCAGTGGTGCTACGGCACCGGAAGGCTCGACTAGCCTCGTCTTCGGAACCACTTACTATGTATCCACTGTCAGCCTGACGCAAAACGGCTTCCGGATCGCGGATTCGGAGAGCACCCTCGACACGCCGATGGACTTCACGTCCATCGGCAGTGATCTCGTCGCGACGGTCAAGTGGAACGCCGCCATCGGCAAGACCAACTGGGCGGTCTCCTTGAACCTTGATACCGACGGCCCCGGCAACGATACCGGCCTGGTGGAGGGTCCCTACACCCTGTATATCCGGGCAATTGACCTGGCAGGCAATGTGACGTCCTGGAGTTCAGTTGAAAACCTGGACTTCGATGTTGATCAAGCCAATCCACTCGTGACCACGATCAAAGCCGACGGAGCTGATTTCCCGGAGATGACCATCTACAAGACGGCGGACCTTACCTTGTCTGGTCTCGCTTACGACTCCAACGGTGTTGCCAGTCTGACCGTTACCCAAAAGAAGGATGCCACCGATCCGATCACCATCTCCGATATCGGTACGCTCAGTGTTGGTACAACCAACCGTCCATGGAGTCTGGATACCCAGTTCTCCGGCGAAGGCAGTTACCTCTATACGATTACAGCGACCGACCTGGTGGGCCGCAGCTATTCAACGACCCGGACCATCGTGGTCGACGAGCAGGATCCGGCATTGCCGCTTGTCACCTCAACGGACGATGGCCACTGGTTCTCCGATATGACCGTGTCCTTCAACGGAACGGCCGCTGACAATGGCGCTGCCGGGATTCAGTACGTTTATTTTGGCTTTGAAGATCGGACGTACACACCACCAGCGCTTGGCGATCCATTCTGGACGGCCGCTTCCATCAATGGCAGCGGCGCCGTTACCTGGGGACCAGCACAAGTAACCGTTTCCAACCAAGGTGAATGGGCGCTCTTCCTGCGCTCCGTCGATAGAGCCGGACGGGTTTCCGCTTTGCAGACCCTGAATTTCGGGGTCGATACTCAATCCCCGACCATAGACGCGTCCACCTCGCCATTGACCTATGTCATTGATGACTTCGTGTTGAGCGGCAACGCCGATGATAGCAACGAGGTCGCCTTCGTGACAGTCGCCGAACTGCAACCTGGCGAAGGTACGGAATTCGAAATCCCGGTCGCCAATAAATCGACTGGACAGCGGTACAGAATCGTCAACCTCGGCACCAGCACCAACTGGAGTGACATGGGCGCTGACGCCGATCCGGCAGTAGGCGAGTACTTCATCGCAACCGGCACCGCCCCCGATGGTACTGGCACAATCATGGAAGCTTCTGTCGCGACCTACGATGGCGGCACGAACACTTGGTCACTCCCCGTCTTGGTTGGTAGTAGAGCGACGGGTGATTACTATTACAAGATTACTGTCGTCGACGTTTCTGGTAAAACGGTCTCCGTCGATAAACAACTGTATCTGGATAAGATCCTGCCTACGACCAGCTTCAACCTTAGTGCTCCTGGCATCTCCAATCTGGACGTGAATCCAGTCGATGCGACAGCCATCTTAAGCGGACATAACTATATCATCACAACTCTTGGTGATACGGTTTGGAGCACCTTGGGCGAGAGCTCTCCGACTTTAGGCAAGTTGTTCACCGCCATCGCCGACGGCAACGTCGGCTCCGGTACCGGCACGACGGTGGAAGCCATTGCTGCCACTGCCCTTACAGCGGGCAACAGCTATATCATCAAGTCTGTCGGTTCCACTGATTGGCATGCAATTGGATTGGCCAGCGATGTAAGCGCGGCGACAGACGTCGTCTTCACCGCAACCGGCGCGGGTTCCGGTACCGGTCTGGTTGGCGGTCTGACTGTGTATGGCAACGCGGGGATGACTGTTTCTGGCAAGGCTTCGGACGCCAAGAATTTATCCGGTTTACGGATCAAGATAGGAAGCGCGGACTGGGTAGACATAGGCGTTTCGCCGTTCACCAGTTTTAGCCAGAGTTTCGATACGACTGACTACATCACTTATGGGCATTCGGATGATTCCGAATTGCTCATACAGCTCGAAGCTACCGATGTGCCTGGCAACACCCGTGTGGCAAGCTACCGATTGTATGTGCTCCAAAGCACCGATCAACCTGTGATAGCGATCTCCTCACCTGCGCAGAACGAGGAAATCAATACCCAAACCTTCGCCGTAAGCGGTACGGTTACCGATGACGACGGTGTTGGCATCGCAGCGAGTGCGGTTCAGTATCGCTTCTCGCCAGACAATGGGTCATCGTGGAATTCCTGGACTGACGTGGTTGCTTCCGGCCCGGAAACCAATCGAAGCTTTACAATATCTGTCACAAGTGCCACGAGCGGCATAAAGCAGATCGAAATGCGGGCGGTGGACAAAAATGCCGTCGGTGCTGAAAACTTGATACGAACCTTCTCCCAGGATATTGGCGCTCCGACTTTGAGCGGTATAACGCCAAAGCCGAATTCCTATTTCAACCTGGATTCAATCTTGGTACAGGGTACGGCAACTGATAACAACAACGTCGCCTCTGTTGAGATCCGCGTGTTGGTGAACGGTACTGAGCAGCTTGCTTATACACCCGCCACATTGGGTTCCGGCACGACTGTCAGGACTTTCAGTTATCCAGTCAGCACCGCCTGGGGCACGGGAACCTACCAGATCATCATCAAACCGACCGATGGCGCCGGCAATGCCCGTGAGGATTCCATTCAGATAAAGATCGATAAGACAGCACCGAATATATACTTCAGCACACCAACCGAAAACCAGGAGGACAGAAATAATTTCATTACTCTCTCTGGCCTTGCGGATGATGACAATGATGGCTTTGGGCTCCAGTCTGTCCAGTGGGCCATTCGCTAGGGCGGCGCCGAAATCCAGGATCTAGGCTCGATCACCAGTGGCATGAATACCTGGAGCCTCGCCAGTTTCGATACTATGACGTACGGCACGCCAGTATATTCTACCTTTGTTTCCGGAACCGGGTACGAGATCGTGATTCGTGCTTTGGTCACCGACCATAGCGTTGCGAAAAGCGTACCCCTGACCAGTGCCACTGATATCTTCGCCGCCGTGAGTCATGCTTTTGTTCCAGGTACTCCCCTTGTATTCAGCGGAACGACTGTGCCGGGAAACATGACCTTCGGTACTACATATTACGTTGCGGCTACCGGATTCACTCCGGACGCATTCATGTTGGCCGCGTCCAGCGTGGACCTTGACACGACAATCGACTTCTCCAGTGATGGCAGTGGTGATCTGACGGCACGATACAGTCTCAACAGCGATTATGTTGATCGTACTTTCCGGATCGATCAGAGCGCCGATGTTCCCACTGTTGCGTTTACGAACATCGTCAGCGGTTCCAACACTATCAGGCCGGAACGCGAAGTCACTTTCAACGTTGCAGACGATGATGCAGTAGCCACAGTACATGTCAATGGCGCATCAACCCAATCGGTGACGTTACCGGTCAACTCCGCGATCTTCAACTCGGCGAGCCAT
>JBDRQZ010000220.1:0-2695 GCA_043826025.1 bacterium
CTCCCGGTTGGCTGTCACTGCTTCGACCTGGTTACCTCCAGACCTCTGTCAAATTCAAGAGCGCCCAAGAAAAAAGGGCGAGAGCCATCTCTGATGATGACTCTCGCCCTCGAAAGATCTAGTTGATTCGCCGGTTAGCTAGCAGTCCGGTTCGCCATCCCCATTCGGGTCAGCGGGCGCCGGGCCACCGGCAAAAATGTACTGAATCAAGTAAACTGCATCGGTAACGTTCACTAGACCATCGCAATTGGCGTCACCGGATACGAGAGGCACCGGCGCAGGACCATGGTTGAAGATGTATTGAATGAGAAACACGGCATCCGTGACGTTAACAATGCCGTCGCCGTTGGCATCTCCAGCAATGTAGTCACCAAGGACATTCTCATTGAACTCCCAATTGCCCCCATCATCTCTGGTTCTGACTATGAAGTGATACCTTTTAGCCTCGTCGAGCACGGGTGTTATCCAAGCATTGGTGTCAGGTTTGTATTCCTGGTCATAGGTTGCGCCGTAAACATCGATGAAATCGAATTCGAAACCAGCCGAGTCGACAAAGATCTGAAACCAGACAGCATCATTCGCCTGTGCGCTACGGGGCCACTTGATCATGCGGCTGCCATCGCCGAGATCGATGACTTCCAGCCTGCTGGGATCGATGGGATTGGGCCTACGGGTGTCCATCTCGGCCGGTGCCCCACCAAAATCGGTGAGTGAGATGCTCTGCGACGAGCGATTCCCGCGTAAGTCGACGGCAGTAACATTCACCGTAAATTGCTCGTCATTGGGCGGTGGCTCATCACCATTAGCGTCCTTAGTATCCTCCAGGACCGGATCAAAGTCGGTGGCTGAATCGCTGCTGCCAACTGCAGCGATCAGGGTGTAGACCCAGTCACCGGCGATCTGATCACCCCAAGTGCCATCATCTCGAAGCATGGCAAAGCTATCATTGCCTATGCCGGCGTCGGCAAAATCCGCGAAAACACTGTCAATGTCGTCGTCAAAGACCTCGAATAAACTAATCTCGACGCGAACCGTATCGCCGTAGTTTACAACCAAGTTGGAATCTGTATCGCGGCTCTGAGCGTAGCTTCCTGCTCCCAAGATTATCGGGGCATCCAGGTCAATTGGTTCGCCAACACTCACATGGGTAGTTTCAGGATTGCAAGCATCATCCCAGGCCATAATCCAGATACTATGCAGGTTAGGATTCTGGGTGGTTCCAAGCAGGTCCATGGGCCCTACAGGGTATGTCAACCCGAGCTTGCCCCGCCAGACAGTATTGTCGGAATTGGGAGTACAGAATACAACGCTGTCGACAACCGTCCAGTCGACGAAGTTCCGAGCATTGGCAGCAACTTGTTGCACTTCGAATGCCGGCTCAGATGTCGTGTAAGCTGAAATGAAGAGCGAGTCTCCGACCGAGACGTAGCCGTCGCCACGCGCATCGTAACCGAGAAACACGAAAGCTGAATCGATTTCCGGCTTCTTGGTGTCCACTTCCGGGCAGAACCAGAAAGTGTCCACGCCGACATTGCCAACTATGTCGCGCGCCTCGACGATCAGCGGGTAGTTGTCTTCGGAGGCGATCGGAAGTCGCACTGCGGGTCCGGTTCCGTAGATCAGCGGATCAGGAATGCGCTGTCGCACCCACGCGTACCGGCTAGTCTCGAGGCTGTCAGTATCCATCCGCCTGTCGATGTTGCTAGACACCGGCACGAATGCACCCCAGTTACCGTTCTTGATCTTGATGTTGTTGGCGTACAACGAGTCGAGGCTTTCCTCCGGATCCAGGTCGATTCTCACGTAGATGCTGTCGCCGAGGGCGATTGGGTCCGGACCAAGCGGCGGCGGAACGCACCATGGATTTAGTGAGTCAACGCAGGCGAAACCCAGCGAGTTGAACGCGCCCCCAAGGTCATCCCAGTAGTCCCCAGCTTTTTGCACCGTGAGTTCGAATACCGGCGGTTTGGTATCAAAGATGACCCAATAGCCGGTGGGGGTACAGCTCGGTGGCGAGCACCAATTCCAGAAATCGGTCCCGTCAGGCGCATCGCCATACTGCAATGTGTCCACGGCTGGTGGCATGCCGCCGGGGGGGTTACTCTGGATGTCCAGATAACCCGGCATAATCGCGACGCCGAGACCCTTACCATCATATTCATTCGAGCCATAGAGCCGCGAATTCATGATCGGCGTCGTATTGGCGTCGATCATGATCTTGATGGTGTCGGTCGAGCCGGCTGCTAGCTCGATTCCAAGGTTGGTGATCTTGAGTATTTCTCCAAGCTGGTAGCTGTGTACAGACAAGTTTATGGTCCGCACCAGTTCATCAATACCACCGTATTTGTGATAAATCCGAATGTATTCGACTGAGTAGGCCTGCTCAATATAGCTGTACAAGGTCATTCCGTTTAGCGTGTCTGCACTCGAGCCGTCATTGATGATCTCAAACGCCCCGATCACCACGTCATTAGAGGTCTCAGTAATAGCATGTGCTATCCAGCCGCTGGTGTCGGGCGGTGAGATCGAAGTGTCAGGTTCCTGAGGAGAACCGACCTGATGGCGATCCAGCCAATTCACACCTGTTACTGCCGCTCCCGCAGTGCCGGCGATAGTCAGAATATTGACACACAGAAGTACTGAAAAAGCCAATTGATGTCGCATTCTACTCCTCCCAGTTGAGTCTTCACATACA
>JBDRQZ010000221.1:0-2307 GCA_043826025.1 bacterium
CACTTTCGCGCGGGCCGACTCAAGGAAGCTTCACTTTGTTTTGAGCAGGCTCTGGCGGACGATCCGAAAAACGCCGAAGCCCTCAACAATCTTGGTGTCATCGCTTATCAACAGCGTGAGGTGGGTCGCGCCGCCCAGTTCTTTTCGCAGGCCCTCGAACTTGATCCATTCTATATCGACGCACTGCTCAACCTCTGCCAGGTGTTGCGTGATTCCGGCCGGTTGGCGCAAGCTCAGCCATTGCTTGAGGCGGTAGCGGCCCGTTACCCCGATAATGAAGAGATCACAGCCCTGATTTCGCAGATCAGGTCCGGCGGGAACGCCATCACGTCGTCTGTCACTCAGGCAGGGGCGGTGGACCAGACCCAAGGTGTCACCGGCGTCGACCTGCGCAAGTTTCCCTATCCATATCGCGCGGCTTTCTCGATCTCAAACGATATCGATTTGACAAGCTGGCAGGCATTCGCAGACATTCATACTTTCCTCTGCACAGAGAACGATACACCGTTGGGGCGGGGGTTGGGGCTGCCGTTGTCGAGCAGCTTCTTTTTGTTCAACTTCAGCGAGCAAGAGCAATTCGCCTACTTCGCCGATGCGGATTGCAACGATGGCCCTCAGCGCCGACAGATTGAGCATCTGATCAGAACTGGATATCTCGACAACATTCACGGCTTCGGTTCTTTTACTCAGGCGCAGCCCTTCCGGAGAGAGTTTGCGGAGCGCGCCTATCGAATTCTTCAGGAACGCGGGCTGCAGGTGCCGATTTGGTCCTGCCACGGTGACGAGTCGAGCACGGCCCAGGTCGACTCCACCGGTCAGGTCGCCGAGGCCAAAGGCGATGACCCCAAAGCGCCGGAGTATCACTTCGATCTGACTCGTGAGCATGGAGTGCGCTATCTCTGGCAGTGGCATCAGGGTGGTATCTCAAATGTTATCGGCCAAGAGCAGAGTTCATTTGCGGATTTCGGCAACAAGTGCTTCATCCCGACGGCGGAAGCTGGCCGGAAGCAGTACCATTCTGTCGACAGACTGGCACTCGCGCAAAATGTCGAACAGAACCGCTTGCTGACTCCGTTAGCGCTGCGCGACGGCAGTAATATCTACAACTTCAAGCGCTTCAATGCCGGTCTGCGACGCTGCAATGCGGCGACCTTAGCGCAGCAGCTTCGGCCCGAATTCCTGACGGAGTTAATTCAGAGCGGAGCATATTCGATTCTCTACCAACACCTGGGCGGGGCGCGCACCTCTGCCGATGGTCCGCCGGTGGTCAACCGGCCACCTTATTTCGACCATCAGGCGAAAGCGGCGCTGCTCTACGTCTCTGAGCTCTACCACACCCACTATCTCTGGGTTGCGCCGGTTGCCTGGTTGCTCGACTACAACTACCTGACCAGACATCTTCACTGGCACTGCGAACAAACCGAGGAGCATATCAAGATAGTCATCGAGAAAGCGGCCGATCCCTTCCTGCAGCGTGACTGGGTACCGTCTGAGGCCGAGTGCGCAGGACTTAGCTTTTTCACACCCGATCCGTCACGCACCAGACTATTCATCGGCGAGGCTGAGGTGAAGTCGATTCAGCGCAACGCTGCCGATCACGCTGGTCGCGCCAGCATTTCAATACCCTTGCGGAGGATGCCGGACTTTGTTGTCGACTGATCTCAACCAGATGCGCGACCTGCTCGCGAGCCTGGAACCGGGCTGCAACAGCGGGGAACTCTCCCGCTACAAAGCGGCGCTTGACTATTCCCGCGAAATGTATGCTAACGGGCTGGCGCGCTACCTGGAAAACGTCGAGCAGATCGACTTTCGCGGCGGCCGGGCACTCGACGTCGGCTGCGGCGCCGGTCACTGGTGTCTCGCACTGGCTCAGCACAATGATGAGGTTGTCGGTCTCGACGCCAACGAAGAATATGTTGCGATCTCCCGTTTTGTCGCCCGCAACTTTGCCAATGGACACCGACTGCACCTGTTTACCGGTATGGCGGAACAAATCCCGTACCCCGACAATCACTTCGATTACCTGGTCTGCCATGGCGTCCTCATGTTCACCGAGCATGAGTTGGCGCTGAATGAATTCCGCCGCGTGCTGAAACCGAATGGCAGAATGTATCTGGGTTATTCCGGGCTCGGCTGGTATCTGCGCTATCTGATCGAAGATGGCATCGTCAATGGTAATGATTCACGCCTACGCAAAGGCGCGGCAGTGCTCTCTGCCAGTTTCAAATTCGCGGCAGGTTTCCGCACCAGCGGCGAGCTCTGGCTGTCTCTGCCGCCTGAGACGTTAAATCAACTCACGCAAAGCGC
>JBDRQZ010000222.1:0-4178 GCA_043826025.1 bacterium
CAGTCTAATCGTCCTCCTGCTGCTTCCAACGGTCCTGTTGTCTCAGACAAGCAGTTCCAATTCGGGGACTTTCACTGATCCTCGCGATGGCAGCACCTACAGATGGGTGAAAATCGGCGATCAAACCTGGATGGCTGAGAACTTGAGGTACAAGCCGACCGGCGGCTCATGGTGCTGGAATAACGAGGAGGAGAGCTGCAAGGCGCGCGGCAGGCTGTACAATTGGGCGGCCGCGCTGCAGGCCGCACCGCCGGGCTGGCATTTGCCTTCAGACGATGAGTGGAAATCGATGGAAATGGCCGTGGGGCTGAGCAAGGAACAGGCAGACCTGGATGGTTTCAGAGTTGATCCAGAGAAACTGCTGGCCGGCAAGATTAAGCTGGAGGGCGTGTGGCCTGACGAATATGAAGGGAGCCCCATTGTTATCACAAACGAAAGCGGCTTCTCCGCGATTAAGACCGGGTTTTATGCAAACGATGAATTCACCCATGACCCCTATACGGGCTGGTGGAGTAGCACCGAGAGCGATGACTATGCCTGGATTCATCACATCGGATTTTTCGACAACACGATCGGCAGAGTTCTCAACCGAAAGGTGTTCGCCTTCCCCGTGAGATGTGTTAAGGATCACAGCACGCCTGAGGTTTCAGGGAGCGAGTAGCGATGTGCCCCTTCTGCCGGGGTCTGAATTGGAGCGCAGAACATTGCCTCAGCAATCATACTGCAGATATCTGAGAGCGTATCTGGCTGTTGCCGCGTTGCTCACGACTGCCGTCACGAGTTGCGGTGGGAAGTCCACTGATCCGCCGGCAGAAGCAAAGCTCTGGGACCTTTCTACACCCGTGGCCCAGGGGATGAATGCTCTGCTGGTAGACTCGGCTCTCGCGGAAGCGAAGGCGACGGGGTTTGTTGATGGGCTGGTAATTGTCAGGAACGGCTATCCGGTCGCCGAAGCCTATTATAATGGTTTCGATAAGTCCCGCCCCCACAATGTGATGTCGGTCTCCAGGAGTTTCCTGTCGGCCATAACCGGCATTGCGCTCGACGATGGCGACCTCGACAGCCTCGGGGAGAGGGTCCTGCCTTTCTTCCCGGAATACATTTATTCTGAGATCGACACGCTCAAGTACGACATCACCGTAGCGCACCTGCTGACCATGCGGATGGGGATGAGGGGGGAGGCTGACGATGAATATGCGGAGTATTGGCGGCTCTACAATTCCGATAACTGGATCAAGGCGACGATCGAATCCCCGCTGGAATACACTCCGGGCGAGAGAATGTCCTACAACACCTTTCAAACCCATCTGTTGGCTGGAGTGATCACTAAAGCAACCGGTATGAGCCTGCTGACCTACAGCAACCAACGTCTGTTTGAGCCCCTGAAGATAACGGTCGATGCGTGGGAGCAGGATCCCCAGGGCTACTATTTTGGCGGCAACTCAATGTATTTCACGCCGCAGGAGATGGCGCTACTCGGTTGGCTCTATCTGAATAATGGTCGGCTTTACAATAGACAGCTTGTGCCGGCTGCCTGGGTTGAGTTGACCCTCTCACCCAGCACCGATTTCACTCATCCCAATGAATGGGGGGAGTTTAAGAACTACAATTATGCCTACCTCTGGTGGCTGGCCGAGATCGGAGGGTATGAGGTGTTTATGGCCTATGGCTATGGGGGCCAGTTCGTGGTGGTCTTCCCTGATCTGAGCCTGGTGGTGGTCTCGACAGCAAAGAGCCAAGTGGATCCCGACAGCTCGACAGTGCAGGAATTGGCGATATTCGATGTCATCGCGCGCTTCATCGTACCATCGGTAGAACAATGAGTTAGATAAGGGAGGTTGCAGCTAATCACGGTGTAAGTGATAGCCCCGCTACGTGAGTCTGCGTTCGATTGCCGTACCGCCACCAAACCTCATCGCTCGTTCACAATCTGGGCATCTCCATCACTCCGACAAGCTCACCGCGGACGGGGGTACCCTTCGACGATGTTGTCGATTTCATAGGATTCGGTCTCTAGACCCTTCTCGGAATCCCACACTTTTTACACAAAAAAATCGCCATCTGAACAGCAGGTTCAAAATGCGAACATTGCTCAGTCGAACAAATCTCGGCGTTCCAGTGACTTATCTCAGCAGTAAAAAACCTGTACCATGCCGGAACAGTTCGGCGTCCCTTTTGCAACAGCTTTCCGCAGTGAGTTGATTGAATGAAGCCAGCGCGGCATGCGCAAGTTAGGAGGGTTTGAGATGAAATCGGCACCTCACGGATGGCTCCTTCCAGCAGTCTTAACGCTGCTGACTGTCTCCCTTACTCTCGGGATTCTGGGTGGTTGCTCTTCAGACGCTACTGCGCCAAGCAGCGGTGTCGGTGAGGAGCAGTTGGCCTGGCTGAATCAGTACTTTACTGACGATCAGGGTGCGCAGCGCGGTTCAGGGACCAATGTCGACGATTGTCCGGTCCTGTTCGACACCACGCTCGTTCAGACTGTGTACCAGTGGGGCAGCCAGATTAACTTGGTGCATGGCGAGGAGAGGATCGGTTTTTCCGTGCCCTACATGGCCGTTAGCGAACCGATCGAACTGACCATTCGCGTGCGGAAATTCCAGGCGCCGTTTGGCAAGTTCTGGTTGTTCGATTGCGGTCCGGAAGGAACCGTATTTGATCACCCGCTCTACATCCAGCCCAATGACGCGGCGCGGAACGGTTCAGTGGTTGTGCTCTTCTATTACAACCCGACAACCGGGCGCTGGGAAGTGTCAGAGGCGACCGGGAATTCGAATCCGCAGATGCCGGTCTACCACTTCTCGAAGTATGGAATCAGTTGATGAGGAGGACTTAGTCCGTGACGAAGCTTTAGGCCCCGAGCGCCGGTCGCTCGGGGCTTTCTTGCGTCTGGGCGCTGCGCTCTGTCGCTTGGACCACTGGTTCATACTTGAGCAGCCGTCCTGATAGCGCCATTAATCAACTGCGCAGCCACAGCCATAAGCCGGCGCACAGAAGGGAAATCAGGGTGATCGGGATTCCGGTTCTGGCGTGCTGTCTCCAACTGATGTGAAGTCCTAACCTGCTCGCCTGATCGATAACGATGATATTCGCGATGGAACCGATAACGAGCAGATTGCCGGCAAATGTCGAGGCGATTGCCAGAGCCGAACCGGCGAAGGGATGTTTAGCAAAAGGCAATAGCAACATCACTGCGGGGACGTTGGACACGATGTTTGAGAGCCCGGCACCGACAACGAACAACCAGCCCGGCGCTTGCAAATCCGCCCCTGCCAGCTTCATGCTGCTGTAAATAACCTCCAGGATTCCGAATTCCTTGAGGGCGAAATTGACGATGAACAGCGAGATGAACAGGACCAGCAGTTGCCAGTCGACGATGCCAAGGATCTCTCTGGAGCGCATTCGCCGTGAGCAGAGCAGCACGGCCGCCGCCGCCAGCACCGAGATATCGCGAGGCCAGCTCCCGTCGAGGAAGACTACCAGGAGCAGCAGCGTAATCAGGCTGCCTTTCACGGTCTGCCAGCGGCTAAACGCCGGCGCCGCGATCTCGCTGCTCTCAGCCGCGAGCCGCCATCGCCCGCCATACTGTGCGGAGATCAGCCCCCAGAGAAGAATCATGCTGACGAAGACCGGCACCAGGCTGTCCAGCAGATAGCGAGAAAATGACAGGCTCAAGGTCTGTCCGATCAAGATGTTCTGTGGGTTCCCGATGAGTGTGGCCGCCGAGCCGATATTAGACGAGCAGGCGACCCCCAGGAGGAACGGAATCGGATCTAGCTGCTTGTGTCGACAGACTTCGATCACTACCGGTGTCAGAGCCAGGCAGACGACATCGTTCGTCAACAGTGATGACAGCAGAGCGGTGGTTGCCAGTATCGTCGCCAGCAGCCACCTGGGACTGAACTCACGCTTGCCAATCTGTCTCACGATATACGAATAGGTGCCGGCAAGTCGGAATTGGGCCGAGACAACCATTAAGCCGAAAAGCAGAGCGATCGTCTGAACGTCGATGGCATCAGACAAGCTATGCGCGTCGACGGCACCGCACAGGAAAAGCGCGATTGCCCCCAGAAGAGCCAAGCCCGTGCGATCCAGTGCTAATCCCGGAATCCTGCCCAGGATCATTCCGATATAAACGGCAGCAAAAATAGCGGCGACGACCAAGATCATGCACC
>JBDRQZ010000223.1:0-4812 GCA_043826025.1 bacterium
CGAGATTCGGAGCCAACCTCGCCGCAGAACAGATGCCCGGAGGAGAGGCCGACACTGACCGTAAAGCCGTCGCTTTCGAGCATCGTGATTTCGCGCGCGACCTTAAGTGCGGTGTGCTTTTCGCCTTCACTCTTGCTCAAAGCACCGAAAAGCACCAGCAGTTTGTGGCCCTCTTTGAATGGATCGAGTCGGGCAACCGAGCCGCCATGTTCACGAACGCTTGCGAATATCGCCGCGCACAGCTCCTGCAAAGCTTCCGTCGCCCGGCCCGCGCCGATTTCGTTCGTCTGCGGGAGGGGAGACAAGCTGGCGAACAGCACCGTCACTTTACGCAACTCGTTCTCCAGTTTGGCGGCATCGGCCAGATTGAGCAGCCGCTCCCGCACCGTGATCGGAACATAAAGGGCGAAATCCTCCCTGTCGATATCCGGCTCGGACCTGGGGCGAGGTTCGCAGAGAGTCTCACCGGCAGTCTCGGTCAGTGGCTCATATAATGAGAAGGCGCCGCTGCTTGAAAGGGAGGTCCCCGAGTCGGCCACCCACGCAGCCAGTGTCGGTCCGAGCGCGAGTTGCCGATTGCTCGCCAGATCGCAGGCCTCATAGACGGTATGAATCAGCTGGCCATGAATCTCAAATTCCAGTCTGCTATCTGCATTGCCGACAGAGGCCAGACAGAAGTCTCCGAGTTCCGCTCCCGCATGCAGTCCGATCGGAAATTCACTGCAGATGGACTGGCTCCGGTTAAGGGCGTCGACCGCCGTGAGGATCTGCGCGTGGCAGCGCGCGATATCGATTTCTCCGGGCAGATAACACCACACCGCATCACCCGAGAACTTCAGAATGTCGCCGTCGTAGGCGCTGAAGGCTCGTTCCAACGAGGTGAACATGTTGTTCAGCAGATTCGTCAGCAGTTCATTGCCAATTGGACCTCTTCGACTCAGTTCACGAGTCAGTGCCGTAAAGCCGCTGGCATCGGCGAACAGAAGTATCCCCTGATGCGCTGTTTCGTTATGTCGTTCGACTGAGGCCGACTTCGCGAACCAATCGAGCAACAGGCGTGGCAGGTATGATCGCACCGAGGAGTTCACTGGCTTTCCTCTTTAGAAGAAAACGCGGATTAGGAACAGGACCCCCACATGCACTGCCTGATCGATGTAATAGCTCTGTTTACTGTGATTGAAATGGCGAGACTTGAGGTAATCCTGCAGCCAATGTGCCAGATAAAGTCCCGCTAGTACTGCCAAGGTGGTCAGGCGGAAAAAATCACCGCCGCGATTCAGGCTCTCACCAATCCACCAGAGGGCAGCGAGAGTGACCGTGTAAACCAGCACATGGAATGACAACACCGCAATCGACTGCCCCTTGTTCTGAGCCATATAATCGGATTGCAAAGCGTAGTCGCCGAGGAAGTGGCCGAAGAGCAGAAAGAAAAGTACATCCGGCATGCTTGCTCCCCTATGCAGGCAAGGTAATGATGATCTTGGTTCCCTGACCGGGAGATGATTCCGCCCGGATTGTGCCGCCATGATTGTCTATGAACCGCTTGATCGTAATCAAGCCGATCCCATGGCCATTGTCCTTTGTGGTAAACGGTTCGACGAACATTTGGCGCAAGAGGTCAGGCTCGACTCCCCGGCCGTTGTCGGAAATCACCATGATTACACGAGAACCGGGGTGGTCATAGCGGAGTTCAATCTTGACTTGCGGTCGGATCTCCGGCGCTGCCCCGGATAAAGCGTCCGCTGCATTGTCGAGCAGATTGAGCAATACCAGATGTAACTGAGTTTCGTTGAGACGAACTGTCCGCGGAAAGTCAGGATCGGTCTTGACCACAATATTGATGTCACGGTAGCGCTTCTGTCCGGTCAGGAAAGCAACCGTGACTCTGACCAGTTCACACAGATCCCTGTCGCTATACTCACCGAACTGGGCTTGATTGGTCATCAAGCTGTGCAAGTACTCGTTAACCTGCTGGAGATTCGAATGAATCGCATCAACCGCGCGTGGATTTCTCTCGAGCAACTCAGCTCCACAGCTTTCGCAAAGCAGATCAAAGTAGCCCTTAAGCCCGGCCATGTAGTTCTTGACATCGTGCGCGATTTCCTTGACTGCATCGTCAGTGGCAATCAGCTTCTCAAGTTCGGCGATTTGCCGATTCAGCTCCTTGATGCGCGAGATATCCTCGAAGATCAGGAGCAGCTTGCCGTCAGACTCGTGGCCCTTCAGGCGGGAGACCTGGAGCAGGACTGACTGGGTGCCCTTCTCAGCTTTCAGAGTGCATTCACCGGACCACTGCGACCTGCCCTCGCGCCACAAAACCTCGAGCGGATTGCCGCCGACAAAAGCCTCACTGATATTTGACAGCAAACGGTCGCCGAGGTTCAGTTCCCGCTGGGCCACCAGATTCGCCTTTTCGATCTCACCATCGGGTGAGGTCAGGATGATTCCCGCAGGAGATTGACGGAAAAGCTGTTCCAGGAAAGTGTTGAGTTCGGAAAGCTCCCGATTCTTGATCGTCAGCATCAGGTTGGCTTCTTTGAGTTCGTCGAGTCGCAGGCAGTCGGATTCCCGGAGTTTGTGGCTCAGACTGCGCAGCATCTTGAGCGCCAGTTCCGGCATCTCCCTGATAACATCGGTAAACTCTTCATCAGAATATTCTGCGATCTCGCAGTCAGTTGCGGCAATCGCGGTGGCGGAGCGGGGAGTACGCTCCAGCAGAGCCATCTCTCCGAGAAGTTCACCCGGACCTCTGGTGGCAATCTCAACGCCATTCTTGATGATCCGGACCTCTCCGGCCAGAATCGAGAGCAGCGAGTTCCCAGGGTCGCCTTGAGACAGAATCTTCTGTCCCATTTTGAAACTATGAGTCTTCCGCTTCTGCGTTACAGTAGTCATCTGAAATCGGCAGCTAGGAGTCCTGTTGATTGATCGCAATTCACCTTAGATTAATTATCGGCAGACCTCGATGAGAATTGACAGCAGCGAAGGCCTCCTCGCGAAAAGATGAAAAGTGAGCCCTGCGGCCAGACAAGATTGACAAAAAACTCTGTTGCGAATTTTCCCGGCATGTCTTAATTACAGGTCTCAGACAAGGTGACCGCGAAGATTATCTGAAATCCGCCGCCTTCATGGTGGCTGTGCTCTGGCCAGGTGAGGTCGATGCAAGTAATCTGCATTTCCAGAGGAAGTCAAAGTCGAGGGGCTGAATTCGCGGAACGACTGGCGGCCAAACTCGGCTACGAGTGTGTCAGTCGTGAGCAGCTGCTGGAAGAGGCAACCAATTCTCGCATTCCGATCGGCAAACTGGAAACTGCGATCATCAAGCCCCATATCTTCTCCGAAAGGTTGGCGCTGGAATCGGAGCATTACAAGGCCTTGGCCACCAGCATCCTCTGCCAAAAAGCCCTCGAGCGCGATATCGTCTACCACGGCCGCACCGGGCATCTGCTGCTGCCGGGCATCGACCACATCCTCAAAATCAGAGTAGTCTCAGATTTCGAATATCGGCTCCAGCATGTCGTTCGAGAAATGGACATCTCGCGGGCCAAGGCGAAACGCTATATCGAGCAGGTCGATGAGGACCGACGTCGCTGGGTGAAGAAGTTTTATAATGTCGACTGGGATGTTTTCACTCTCTATGATCTTGTCCTCAATCTCAGTCAAATGAGTGCCGACAATGCCGCCACCGCCGCCTGCGCTATGGCCGACTTGCCGGAATTCCGCGCTACTCCCGCTTCGCTCAGCGCCCTGCGGGACCTCTACCTGGCCAGCCGCGCCCGGCTGCGGCTCGCGGTCGATCCGCGGACAAGTCGCTTCAGTGTCAAGGTGCGGGCCTCCAATCAGGTGGTCTACGTCACCTATCTCAGTCAGGAAATCAGCAACCCGGAGCTAATCCTTGAGGCATTACGGAATCTTGAGGGAGCCAAGGAGATTGTCTGCACCCGGGCGCAAACCAACATTCTCTGGATTCAGGAAGATTTCAGTCAATCCGAGACCTCATACGGCCAGGTGTTGTCGCTGGCTAACACCTGGGATGCCGCAGTCGAGTTGATCAAGATGATCCCGGGAAGCGAGTCGGAAGAGGTGGCCGCAACGCCCGCTCAGCCGACCGACAGCCAGGAGACCTGGCGCGAAACGGGAATCATCGAAGAGGAAGGCGAAACGGAGTCGCCGGAACTGGCTGATGTCTCCAAGGTATACGAGAATTTGATCAATGATGGTCGTGCCGGCGGCAAGCGAGTCGTGCAGGGTACCCAAAACCGATTGTTGACCACGATTGATCGCTCCGTAAAGTACCGACTAGTCATCTTCGACAATGTCTTCGTGTCCAAGGGCACCGAGGCCCGCAAGCGTCTACGGCAGGAGTGGACAAATTCGCTATCCGATGCGCTCAAGACTCCCGTAGTCACGATACAGGAAATTGTCGCCCAGTATCAATTCGGCGTCAAGCAAGCAATGAAAATGTTCCTCTATGCGGCGCTGATTACCGTCACCTTTCTGATTGTTTTCAATTATGCTGAGGAGATTCTCACCTTCCTGACACAGGAGGGATTCACGCACCGGGCGCTGGCCGCTGCCTGCATAACGGCGTTTGTCCCACTGTTCGCGTTTACATACGGCAATGTGGTTCACTTGCTCTTGAAACTAATCAAACTGGATTGACCGGAGAATTGGCGAAACTATGTCCGACCTGTTCATCTCGCTGCCGCTGACCGATTGCATTCAAGTCATCCTGCTGGGTTTTATTGGCGGCGTGCTCAGCGGTTTCATCGGCAGCGGGGGCGCCTTCTTCATGACCCCGGGCATGATGAA
>JBDRQZ010000224.1:0-6482 GCA_043826025.1 bacterium
CCCCTATCCGAGTCGAGGGGGGAGCGTGATGCGCCCGCCTTCGTGCCACGGGGCCAAAGGCTCCGGTGTCCAGGGCAGATAGCGTAATCGCCATCCTCCGCAAGTGGTGGGGCGCAAACGCCGCTCGCTGAACTTGACAACTAGTACTCATTGTCTCTCTTGGGATTGAAGTTCATCCGATCGGCAGTTCGTGAAGGCACGTTATATACGAATCCGCGGAGGGGCGGTCGTGCGCTGTCGATGTAAGAGTTGGTTAGCGCAAACCCCTGACTGAGTTCGGGCTTCAGGGAAGCAACTGGGCTAGTCGTCCGCGCATGTCTCTCACCGTAAGAGGGATTAGAAAGGAAGGGTACCGTGGCAAAAGGGAAAACGGGAACATTGATGGGTGGGATCGCTATCGGTGCATTGGGAGGCATCGTCGCTGGCGTCATTCTCTTCTGGCTGTTGACTGCGCCTGACCGAGCGAGAGTGGCCTCGCTTGTTGAGAGTCAAATCACCCGCGCAGAAAACTTGCTCCGCGAGGAACTCTACGAACAGTCACTTCTTGCTTGCGAAGATCTGACATCCATTGTAATTCAGTCTGGCGATCATGAGCTGAGCGCTCGTGTCTCTCTTATAAGCGGTGCGTGTAAGTACAGCATGTCGGTGCACGGATCGGAAGACAAGCTTCGCGAAGCGATAGTCGACTTCCAGCAAGCTCTTCAGTACTACACTCCACAAACCGACCCAGTGAGATTCTCCCTCGCGAGCACAGACTTGGCCAATTCCAAGCGGGAGATCTCTGCTATCCGACAAGTTGAATGGACTCTGGACGATTTGATTTCTATACACCGGGGAGCCGTTGACGCGCTGAACGCGGTTGACCACGCAACTCTTCTCTCCAGATGTCTCGTGGACATGGGAGCGTCCTACGTGGCGTATTATTCGAACACGAGAGAGTCTGAGTACAGGGACTCGGCCCTGGCTTGTATTGGAAGGGCGCTATCTCTGATCGACAGAGACAAAGACCCAAAAGCCTATGCCGACGCTATTGGATCAAGAGGTCGCGCCTATATGGCCTTTGGACAGTTCTACAATAGGACGGAGAATTTGAGGAATTCTGTAGAGGACTTGAGTGAGGCGATTGGTCACTATGGTCCCGCGTACAAATCATCGCATTACGTGCCCCTCATGAATAGTCTAGGCGAGGCATATCGACTACTCGCTGAGTCATCCGACTCCGCCGAGATCTGCTGTGATCGCTCAATTGCTATTCTGAACAAAGCTCTTGCAAACCTGGATTACGTTGAGCAGCCAGTCTTGTATGCGACAGTGCTCTGGACACGGGGCAATACGTACCTAACCCTGTCCGAGATTGAAGGGAGAATAGAGAGTGTTAAGTTGGCTATCGACTCGTGCTTCAAACCAGCACTTGAGATCTTGACGCCAGTGAAGCACCCTCTGGACTATGCCGTGGTCTGCAACAGCTTGGGTTTTGCGTATGCGTCTATCGGCTCGGCGGAGCAGGACTCTGTGCGCCTTCTGGATGCACTGGAGGTGTTGGGCCGCGGCCTCGACTACTGCAAACCCAGCGAATATCCCAATGAATATGCTCTTTTGCATACAAATAGGGCGATCGCCTACCTGAGGCTTTGCGACTTTTCTTGTGAAAGGAGCCGGCTAGATAGCGCCATATCAGCGCTGAACATGGTTTTGACCATTCGTACACCAGCATCAGACCCACATGGCTACCAATCTAGTCTCATAAATAGAGGTGTTGCCTTCTATATGCTTCAGGAGCAGAGTGGAGAAAATACATTCTACGATAGCGCACTATCTGACTGGGAAGAAGCCGCGAAGTACGTGGATAAATCGGATAATCCAGTCAGCTATGCAGAAGTCCTTAATAACATTGGCTTTGTCTACATCCAGAGCGCAATGACGTCACAAGACTCAATGCTCATTCTGACAGCAAAGCAGAGGTTGGTCGAAGCTCTTCAGACGGCGGTTAGCCTCGGGCGACCGGAAATCCAAGAGGCGGTAGAGGACAACTTGGGGAGGGTTGACAGCCTCCTAAGGGTCTTTCGGGCGAATCGCTCCAAGTAGCTAGGATACTCATCGATTTCCATTCTGCCCCGCATTTCACTGCTGGCGAAAATAATCGGGCCTCTTCGCGCTTCGGTGCAGCCGCTATTGAACGCCGACCACCAGTGGCCTGCGGCCACCCAACGCTTGCTGCTTTCTGCGCAATTATCGACACATTCACTCCACGCTGTGCAAATCTTGAACAGTAATTCGACCTCATTTTCAGCGCCCGTTAAGAAGGGTGGGTGGATAATCCGAAATAGCTAGTAGAGGCAAAGTTAGCGTATCCAACACGCCGGGAGGCGAAATGCAGTTTCGACACTATCGCAGGTTTACAATCGCGCTGCTGGCAGTGGCGCTTCTTCCGATTCTGGCAACAGCTCAAACTCAGATCGAGGCAAACTCCGACCAGATCGAGTACGGTCGTGGCTTCGTGCCACCCTCCGGCAATATCCCGGACTACACTGCTACCCGGCCGGCCGGTGGTGTCGCGCCGGCATCATTGCCGACTCGCTATGATTGCCGCGAGTACGGCTATGTCTCTCCAGTGAAAAACCAGAGTGTCTGTGGTTGCTGTTATGCTTTCACCTCGGTCGCCGATGTCGAGTCGCGCATCCTGGTCGATGGCGGCGGTCTTTACAATTTCTCCGAGAACAACGCCAAAGAATGCAGTTATGGCGCGCCCAGTTGCGGCGGCGGTAATTACTACATGACCGCGAATCTGTTCACCACGAATGGCCTGGTACTGGAAACCTGCGACCCCTATGTCGCCAACTATGATGCCTGCGAAACGGGCTGCCCCTCTATCGTTTCGATGCTCGACTATTCGGTTATCAGCACTACCACGATCCCGAACACCGAAGTCCTGAAAACCTATGTCTACACCTATGGCCCGATCTACACCACGATCTATGCGGGTAACAGCGATGCCTGGTATACCGAGATGGTTACTTATGACGGCTCCTATACGCTTTACAACACGACCACTGCAACCACGAATCACACGGTGTTGATTGTCGGCTGGGATGACACGCTTTCCCATGCGGGCGGGCAGGGTGCCTGGATTATCAAGAACTCCTGGAGTACCGGTTGGGGTGGCACCTGTGGTTATGGCGCCGAGGGCGGTTATGGCACAATGGCCTACGGCACGGCCAGTATCGGCAAATGGTCTTCCTTTATGTCGGGTTGGCAACTGCATGACGACAACGAAGTCCTCTTCTACTACAATGAAGGCGGCTGGAGCGGACAGGTGGGCTACAGCAATCCCACCGCCTGGGGAATGGCGCGTTTCGATGCTGTCGATGCCACCAATGTCAATCGCATAGAGTTCTGGACCAGCGATGCGACCACCGATATCGATATCTACATTTATGACACCTTCAGCGGTGGCACGCTCTCGAATCTGCTGGCCAGCAAGCTCAATTCGAGCTTCAACGATCCCGGTTATCACTCGGTCGCGTTGGATGCGCCCCTGGCAATCGGCAGCGGTGAGGACTTCTTTGTCGCGGTGAAGTTTACCAATAGCAGCTATGGCTATCCGCTCACTTATGATTCCGATGGCCCGACTCAGGCCGGCAAAACCTACTACAGCTCCAACGGCAGCAGTTGGAGCGATGCCGGAGCGAGTGGCTGGGATCTGACAATCCGGGCGCGCACCAGCACCAGTGTCGCCGGTTGCAGTTTCACGGTGACCAGCCCAGCCAGCGGCAATGAGTGGGCGCCTGATTCGCTGCGGACGATCTCCTGGAATTCCTCCGGCGCGGGCGCCAATGTCAAACTCGATCTCTTCGAAGGCGCTACGCACCGCTGCACGATCGAACCCAGTACCGCCAACGATGGCAGCTATCTCTGGACTGTTGATCTCTGTTCCGGTTCCGAGGGCTCCAACTATCGGGTGCGGGTCTGCGATGATGCCGACACCACCTGTCAGGCATTCAGCGACTATTTCTCGATCACTATTCCCTGTGAGATAGCGGTCAGCAGTCCGACTGTCGGTCAGGAATGCGCGCTGGATTCGAGCGTGACCATTACGTGGAGTTCATCCGGCGCTGCCGGCAATGTCAATATTCTGCTATACAAGGGCGCTGTGCAGCAGTGTGTCATAGCCAGCGGCACTGCGAATGACGGCAACCACCCCTGGACCGTGAATCACTGCGGCAGCGGCGAAGATACCGACTACCGGATCAGAGTGATCGACGCTGTTGACGGTGGCTGCTGGGATTTTAGCGATTATTTCTCGATTGTCTCGCTCTGCAGTCTGGAGGTGACCTCTCCCAGTGCCGGCGCGGATCTTGAGGCAGACTCAAGCATCGCGATCACCTGGAACTCAATCGCCGGCGGCAGCAATGTGAACATCTTTCTGTACAAGGGTGTTGCGGTGCAGTGCACACTGGCGGTGGCGACTCCTGATGACGGTTCCTTCAATTGGAACGTCGATGAGTGTGGCGGTGACAATGGCAGCGACTATCGTATCAAAATCGAGAACGCTGATGATCCGACCTGTTTCGATTTTGGTGGCGATTTCACGATCACGGTGCCCTGCGAGATCACGGTGACTGCGCCGCTCATCAGCGATGACTGGCTGGTCGGCGCGAGTGAGACGATCATCTGGTCCTCCGGTGGCGCCGGGTCGGAGGTCGCACTGGCGCTCTATCAGGGCAGCACCTGGATTTGCGACATCGACACGATGACCGACAACGACGGCTCCTTCGCCTGGACCGTTACGGAGTGTGGTAATGGTGGTGCCGCTGACTATCGGGTCAAGGTCACCAGTCGGGCCGATACCGATTGCTTCGATTACAGCGAGTTGTTCACTATCACGATCCCCTGTGCGCTTCAGGTGACTAATCCGATTTTGGGACAGACCTGTTATCTCGATTCGAACGTGACGGTCGAGTGGACCGCGCAGGAGAGCGGCTCCTTGCTTGGATTGGTCCTCTTCAAGCAGAATGACTCGCTCTGTTTTGTCGATACCGTGACTGCGCTCGCTGGAAGCTACAGTTGGACAGCGACTGATTGCGGCGCCGGTCCCGGCGGCAACTATCGGTTCAGACTTGCCGATCTCTCTGACCCGGACTGTTTTGATTTCAGCGCCTATTTCGCGGTCACCGAGCCTTGCAGCATAATCGTGGAAGCGCCGGTTGCCGGTGTGGAATGGGTTACCGGGGATACTCAGACGGTGCTCTGGAGTTCCGGCGGTGCGGGAGCCAATGTCCGGCTCGACCTGTACAAGAGCGGTGGGTTAATCGCGCCACTGGAGAGCTCGATTCCCAACAGCGGCTCCTATGATTGGATCGTGAACGACTGGACGGCGGGCAATGGTTCCGACTATCAAATCCGGATAACTGATCTGAGCAATCCGACCTGTTATGATTACAGCGACTTTTTCAGGATCACGGTGATTGCCCTCGATGTCGACGCGGAAGAGAACACTCTGCCGAGCGAGTTGGCACTCTCGCAAAACTATCCCAATCCTTTCAATCCGGAGACCCAAATAGACTTCAGGCTGCCGCGCAGCCAACGCGTCCGGTTGACAGTCTACAACGTCACCGGTCAACCGGTACGATTGCTGTATGACGGGGTCGTCAGCGGCGGACCCCAGTCTGTGGTCTGGGATGGCAGGAATGAAAGCGGCGATCCGCTGCCCAGCGGCATCTATCTGTATCGGCTGGTCAGCGTCGATTTCTCCGCCACGCGTAAGATGCTCTTGCTGAAGTAAGAGATCAGGCGACCGGCGAGTTTTTCTACTGAGTCAGGTAGAGTTCGAGGAGAGAGATTGCCTGCTCCTCGGCATCGCGAGCTTCTCTGATTTGCTCGCTCAGCTCCCGCAGCGCGGATGCGGTCCAAGGCTTTTCCGTGGAGAAAAAGCGCCAGACCGACGCCAGCCTGGCTGCTACTTGCGAATAGCAGCGGGCGGCCTCCGCCAGCAAGTCCGAATCCGCCGAAATCTGCAGCAGATAGTCGCGTGCATAACAGCGTGCGGCATAATGGTGCTCGGCGTAGTATGCAGCGAATTTAGGGATTTCGGCGCCGATGTTCCCGATCTTGCCCGCTTCCGCCAACAGCGCACCGCGCTCCATGATCTGCGCCCAAAGATCAAATGCCGCCAAACCATCCTGATACTCCGGTCGCTCCAGCCATTCCTGCCCACGGGCGTGACGGACTTCAGCCTCCAGCGAACGACGCACGATCTCTTCGCGGGTACGGCCGCTTCTGTCACCGAGAATCAGTACCGAGAGAATGTCGATGCCGTTGCGCCCCAACTTTGCATAGGGCAGGCTTGATGGCTGACCTAAATGATCGAGAACATCATAGTGCTCAGCCCCATTGTCATCGCCGATCACTACTCCCCACTCAGGTGCTGCGACATTCCAGACGACCACGGGGCGTCCCTTGTCTACTGCCTCAAGGATCGCCTG
>JBDRQZ010000225.1:0-3763 GCA_043826025.1 bacterium
CGAAGGTGAAGGTTTCACCGACAAGAATGTGCGCTATTGCGTGAACTCCGTTTCTCTTAACTTCGCGGCCGCCGATGATGAGACAATGACTGCCGACTCTGAAAGCGCCGCGCCGGTGGAAATGGCCGCCCAGGCCAGTGCCACGATGGAGCCTGAAATGAAAACCGAGAAAGCCTATTTTGCCGGCGGCTGTTTCTGGGGTGTCGAATACTACCTGGAGCAGATCGACGGTGTCCTCGATGTCCGTTCAGGATACATGGGCGGACATGTCGACAACCCGACATACAAGGAAGTCTGCTCCGGTACTACCGGACATGCCGAGACGGTCGAAGTCGAATTCGATCCCACGAAGACCGACTATGAAACGGTCGCCAAAACCTTCTTTGAGATTCATGACCCGACTCAGGTCAACCGCCAGGGACCCGATGTCGGCGAGCAGTACCGGTCAGCGGTGTTCTATGCCAATGACAACCAGAAGCAGGTGGCCGACAGCCTGATTGAGATTCTGAAAAGCAAGGGTCTCAAGGTCAGCACTGAAGTTGCCGCCGCCGGTACGTTCTGGCCTGCTGAAGATTATCATCAGGACTACTACGAGCACACCGGCAAGCAGCCCTACTGCCACGCCTACACCAAACGGTTCTAGATTAAATCAGCCGAGAATCTGCGAGAGGGGTCGAATTCGACCCCTTTTTTGGCAAGTGCAGGCCACGCGCTCTCCGAGCGTGACGACCTGTGGGCGGCAGACGTCCACGTCTGCCCCAACACTGTAGATACAATAATGTCAAGACCCGAGAGGTCTTGACCTACCCACCAAACCCTGAAACAACTTGTAACAATTGAAGGCCCGTGAATTGCTTGAATGTGAGCCGACACCGTCGATCCCCTCAAAGGTGACCAGATAGTCTGAGTCACGGCAAACCCCGAGAACCTGGAGGTTCACTATGGTTGAAGGCATAAGCGGGATGTCGCAGCCAAGCATCGCGATGATTCAGCAGATGCGTGAGCAGATGTTCGCGCGCACGGATCAAAATGGCGATGGCGGTATCGACAAGACCGAGCTGCAACAGATGATCGAGCAAATGCCGAAACATGGCGGTCAGGCGCCCGATGTCGAGGAGTTGTTCAGCGCGGCTGACACAAATGGCGACGGGACCCTCGACGCGACCGAGTTTGCGGCGATTGGTCCGCCGCCACCCGGCGACCGTTTCGAGAGATCGTCCGAGTCGCAGGACCTGGAGGAGATGTTCGCGGCCGCCGACACCAATGGCGATGGTGTCATCGACGCGACCGAGTTCGCGGCCATGCGACCGTCGCAGCTGCCGGAATCCGAGAATTCCGGATCGACGACGGCGACTACCTCGCAGCAGAACAATCTAATCGCCACTCTGCTGCAAGCGCTTGGGAATCAAGAGACTGCTGCAACGATCGACTACCAGGCCTAGACCCCTAAAAGCGGGGATCGAGCGCCTGCCCTCGGTCCCCGCTCACCCCCGCCGCAGCAATTGTATCATTCAGATTTTTCCGGCAAGAAACAGCACTCGCCCGGTGTCCAATTCAGCAGATTGTCGCAGCCATGCGTCGCCGGCCAATTCGTACGGCCTGTTTTCAGACAGAAGGAGTCTGCGTTGCATTTCACCCACGATCACCTCTCGCCGGAATCGGAAACAACTCTCCCTGACACCTCGGTTGCTGCTGGTTTGATTCAGATCGGCCGGCTGACTATCGATCTCGCCGGTCGCAGTGTCTTTGTGGATGATGAGGAAATCGTGCTCACTACCGGCGAGTATGAAGTCCTGCTGCTGATCGCCTCGCAAGCCGGCAAGGTTGTGACTCGTGAGGAGATGTGTCGCGCGATTCTCGGGATCGAGTACGATGGCCTGAATCGCGCGGTCGATATCCGTGTTGCACGTCTGCGTAAGAAACTCGGCGAACCTGGCCGTAGCGCCAGAATGGTCAAGTCGATCTATGGGGTCGGCTACTTGTTTGCCGTCGAGTAAGTTCTAGCCTCCGTTCACTCTCACCTTTCGATTTGAAGTTGAGCTACTCAGGCCGCCTCTCTTAGTGCGCTCCGGCGGGGCCCCAGACTTCTCTGTTTGTACTTGATAATCACTTGACAATTCGGGGACTCCCAGATTAAGTGAAGTTTGGAGTTCTACGATTAGCGAACGGACTCCAAGGGGTTTTCGTTAGTGGCAGAACCGTCCAAAGTTGTAGCCCAGATTCGATTTCAATTGCAGCAGTTGACTGCTAGGAACGGGCATCACGAATTCGAACATCTTTGCCGTAATCTGGCTAGAAGATCGGTCTGCAGCAATATCCTGCCAGCCACAGGTCCAGTCTCAGCCGGAGGGGACCAAGGGCGAGACTTCGAAACCTTCCGATCTCATCTGAGCGGCCTCTCGGGGCCACAACTCAGCGCGTTTGCCGGAATGGTGGCCGACCGACCAATCGCATTTGCATGCACTCTCCAAGCGGATAGACTCCCTTCCAAGATACTCGATGATGTACGTTCGATAACTGGACAGGGACAGCCTGTCGCGGAGGTCCACTATTACTGCGGCTCGGATCTACCGGTCGCCAAGAGACACGAAGTGCAACAAAAGGCGAGTGAACTACACGGAGTTGAGTTGGTGATTCATGACGGATATGCCATTTCGGAGTTGCTCGCCCAACCTGAGTTCTTCTGGATCGCAGATCGATATTTGGACATTCCACAGGAAGTTTACCCGCGCTCTGATGCGGAGGATTCGTGGTACGAGCAGACTCTTGAAAATTGGCGAGAGCGAACATCAACAAACATGAATTTCGCGGACTTCTGGGAGATCAGGCGAGCCGCGCGGCACGTGTCGCGAGACAATGAGGACAAGACAGACTTGAAGTTTTGGTTGGAGTTGCTCAACCAGTTTACAGCGGAGTCTGTTTCACTTGAGCTTCGACGAAAAGCAATATACGAGTGCGTGCTAGCGTCAGTGATGGGCTATGGCAGCATGCACGGGCTTGAGGATGACCTTGAGTTCTACATGCAGGCAATCGATTCTTTATCCTCGGCGTCCGCGATCGAAGATGCCGCGGCCATGGTTACACTGTGCGTTGGTGTTGCGCAGCAGCATATGGCTGAGGTAACTGTCGCCCGAGTGCGTGAGTGGCGGTCGAAGCTGATATCGCGACTAGAGAACCTGCTGGAAACAGAAGAGTCTGCAGAAGAACGCTGCGTCCTGTTGGAGGTGCGAGGGTATTTGTCGCTGGTTATTGTGGGGGCCGGTGACGATACCGAGGCCGCAGATGCCGCAGTAACATGGTGGCTCAAGTTGACTTCAGAGATCGAGGACGCGAAATTGTTCCCGCTCGAGAGATTCGCTGATCGACTCACGGAATTCGCCATACTTCTCGGCGAGCATCCGGACTATAGCGCTCTTACGACAGCCGTAGATGCGCTCCTTGCGGTTCGCGCCGGCGGCTTTAAGGCGGCAGAGAAGTGCCGAGACAGAGCTTTCCGGTTTTATGACGCTCGGTGCATGTTGCGAGCAATCCGCGAACTCCACGACGCAAAGATCGACTGGTTTGCAACGGAGACGTTGAGGGCTTGCGTGGCCAGTATGATCTTGATCGCCGAGTGGTATATCGAATGTGGACTTTGCTACGCCGGAAAGCATTATGCCCTCGCTGCAGCTGCAACCTCACTGATTTCCAAAAACGATAGACTCAGAGACTTGGTGCCAACGGCCCTCGCAATTGCTGCGGACGGCGACTACAGAGCTGGGTC
>JBDRQZ010000226.1:0-9870 GCA_043826025.1 bacterium
GGAGGCGACCGCGTAGCCCTCCTTGCCGGTCAGCCGGACATCGACTTCATCCCGGTTGAAACGGTAGGATTTGCCATCTACCGCGACTTTTAACTCGCCCGTGGCCAGATACTCCCGGATTTCCGACTCGCTCAGCACCGCCAGCGCCTTCTGCACGAGCTTGACATCGGCGCCCAGCTTCGGCCCCAAAGCCTTGAAATTCGGCACCACCTGATATTCCGCCACCTGAGTGGTGTCACCGATAAATGAGATCGCCTTGACGTTGATCTCCTCAGCAATCACATCATTGAGCGGCGCGACATTAGACTCGTCGATCTCGTCCGGCAGATTGATCCGCATCTCCGCCAGCGGCTGGCGCACCTTGATCTGGACAATGTTACGCGCGGAGCGCCCCAGGCTGACCAGTTTGATCGCGGCATTCATTCGCTCTTCCAGCTTCACATCGATGCAGTCGAGATCGGGCTCAGGGTAGTTCTCCAGATGGACTGAATCTTTCCCGCCCAGCGCAAGATGCAGCTTCTCGGTGAAAAATGGGATGATCGGGGCCGCCAGACGGCAGACCAGATTCAGCGCCCGATAGAGTTCGAGATAGGCGCGGTACTTGTCGGGATTGTCGCCCGAACTCCAATATCGCCGTCGACAGCGACGCACATACCAGTTGGAAAGCTCGTCCACTGCAAAGTCGCCGATCTGGCGGGCGGCGCGAGTGATATCATACTGATCCAGCGCCGCCGTGACATCGCGGCTCAGACTGGCAACTCGCGATTGCAGCCAGCGGTCGATCTCGGCAGGTTCCCCCGCGGTGGCAGCCAGCAACGCCTCAATGTCGCCATTGTGTTTTGAGGTTGCTTTCTGCCAGAGCTCATCGATATTGGCATAGATCGCGAAGAATGAGTAAGTATTCTTTAGTGTGTCGAGGAACTTGCGCTGCGTCTCCGCGAGCGCGTCGGCATCGAAACGGGTCACCTGATGTGGCTGGCTGGTGGTCAACAGATACCAGCGCATTGCATCGGCGCCATAAGTATCGGCAATCTCCCAGGGACTCGTAGCGTTCCCCAGCGATTTGCTCATCTTCTTGCCCTTCTTGTCGAGGATGAACCCCAGCACCACGACATTCCTGTAGGCGGGCTTGTCGAACAGCAGCGTACTGATGGCCAGGAGCGAATAGAACCAGCCACGGGTCTGGTCGGTGGCCTCACTGATAAACTCGCAGGGGAAACTCTGTTCGAAGAGATCTTTGTTCTCGAATGGATAGTGGAACTGGGCGTAAGGCATCGAGCCGGAGTCGAACCAGCAGTCGATCACTTCCGGGGTGCGTGTCATCACACCACCGCACTTGTCGCACTTGAACTCCACCTCATCCATGAAGGGCTTGTGCAGATCGAGTTTCTCGGGTAGCTTCGTCGCTTCCGCCTGTAGCGTGGCGACTGAATCGCAACTGCGCAACGCGCCGCAATCCTGACAGACCCAGATATTGAGCGGCGTGCCCCAGTAGCGTTCCCGCGAGAGCGCCCAGTCGACATTGTTTTCCAGCCATTCGCCCATGCGGCCGGAGCCGATCTCGGGTGGCACCCAGTTGATCTCACTGTTGCGCTGCAGCAGTTGCTCTTTGAACTGCGAGGTCTTGATATACCAGGACTTGCGCGCGTAGTAAATCAGCGGCGAGTGACAGCGCCAGCAATGCGGGTAGTTGTGCTGGTAGATCTCTTTCTTGTAGAGCACCCCACGCTCTTTGAGGTCTTTGATAATCAGCGGATCGGCATCTTTGATGAATTTGCCGGCATATTCGGTGATCTCCGGCAGGAAGGTGCCATCGGCGGCAACCGCCTGAATCACCGGCAGCCCATAACGCTGGCCGACGCTGTAGTCGTCGGCGCCAAACGCCGGAGCCATATGGACCACCCCTGAGCCATCTTCAAGCGTGACAAAATCAGCCACGGTAACGAACCAGATGTTGTCATACTTGCCCTGATAGTGGTTGAAGAAGGGTTGATACTTCTTACCCTCCAGGGTCTTCCCCTTGAAGCGTTCGAGAATCTCGAATTCCTCGGTGAGGACCTTCCCCGCCAGCGCTTCGGCGAGAATCAGCTTCTCCTCGCCATGCTGAACCTTGACATAATCAGCCTCCGGTGCAACCGCCAGCGCGACATTGGAGATCAGGGTCCAGGGCGTAGTGGTCCAAACCAGAAACTTAGTGCCCGGCTCATCGACCAGTTCCGCTTTGACAAAGATCGAAGGGTCTTTGACCTCCTCATAGCCCTGCGCTACTTCATGCGAGGAGAGGCCGGTGCCACAGCGTGGACAATAAGGCAATATCTTGTGCCCCAGATAGATCAGGTCGCGTTCGAAAAGCTGCGCCAGCACCCACCAGACAGACTCGATGTAATTGTTGTCACAAGTAATATAAGGTTTGTCGAGATCAAGCCAGTAGCCGATCCGCTTGGTCAGCGCATCCCATTCTTCGAGATACTTGAACACCGAGGCGCGGCAATGCTCATTGAATTCGGCGACGCCATATTTCTCGATCTCAGCTTTCGATTTCAGACCCAGTTGATGCTCCACCTCGATCTCGACCGGCAGGCCATGAGTATCCCAGCCGGCTTTGCGCTCGACGAAGTAGCCCCGCATCTGTTTGTAGCGGCAGAAGACATCTTTCATGGTGCGGCTGATCACATGATGCACGCCGGGGCGGCCATTTGCGGTCGGCGGGCCTTCATAGAATGAGAATCGCGGCGCCTGCTCGCGCAGCTTGAGGCCACGGTGAAAAGGATCAGTCTTTTCCCAGTATTCGAGAATCTCTTTTTCCAGTTCAGGATATGAAAAGGTCTGTTTGAACTCGACAAAACTCACAGTTGCATCTCCTTGACCACATTGGCAACCAGATCGGTCAACAGCGGCTCGGTCTTGCTTGCCGCCGCGATAATCTCATGCACATCCATCGGTCCCAGACAGTCGGCGATTCCCATATCGGAAACAATCGACAGCCCCAGCACTCTGGTACCCTGATGCCTGGCGACAATCACCTCCGGCACGGTCGACATCCCGACCACATCGGCGCCGAGTATCCGCAGCATCCGGTATTCGGCCGCAGTCTCCAGACAAGGCCCGGTGACCGCGGCGTAAACACCCCGGTGTAGCAGATAACCGAGCCTGAGTGCAGTATCGCTGGCCAGCTCGATAAACTCCGGGTCGTAGCAGGCGTGCATATCGGGAAACCTGGGTCCCAGATCTTCATGGTTCGGGCCGATGAGTGGATTGGTGCCCTGCAGGTTGATATGGTCGGTCATCAGGACCATGTCGGAGACCTTATACTGCGGATTCAGTCCACCCGAGGCGTTGCAGACAATCAGCGCCTTCATGCCCAGTTCTTTGAGCACCCGCACCGGGAAAGTCACCTGCTCCATGGAGTAGCCTTCATAGAAATGAAAGCGACCCTGCATACCGATTACCTTGCGGCCCAGCAGTTCGCCGAAAATCAGCCGGCCGGCATGTGTCTCAACCGTCGAGAGCGGAAAATGCGGGATATCGCCATAGGGGATATCATGCTCATGGACGATGTGCTCGGCCAGTTTGCCCAGACCGGTGCCGAGAATGATCCCAATCTCGGCGTTGAAATTAGTGCGCTGGCGCAGATATGATGAAGCTTCGTTAACTATTTCACGCAGGGCCATGCTGCTGATCTCCTTTACCTCCGGCATAAACAGGTTCATCGTCCTGCTGCCGCTCAGGTCGGTTGTGCTGCTGATGTCCTTCCAGAAGGCGCAAGTGAGTCTCGATCAGCGCCCGCATCTCGGCCAGGTATGATGACTTGAGCTGCTTCAGATCGGCGATCTGCCGATTGACATACTCAAGCTCCTGCTGGTTGCGTGACAAGGTCTCGCGACGCTCCAATTCGGCGCGTTCGAGCTTTAGTTTGATCTCCTGCTCGGCCGCAGTCTGCTGTTGCTTGGCGGCCTCCTGTGCATTGACCAGCGCCTCTTTCAGCGACTGCTCGATATTCTCGTAGGTGACCAGCCGCTCCTTGAGGGTTGTCAGATCCTGCTTGAGACGGCTGCTTTCCTTTATCTGGCTCTCCAGACTTTCGGCGGCAGCCTCGATCAGGCTGTCGACTTCTTCCGGGTCATAGCCACGCAGCTTGCGGCCAAACTCGAAATCGCGCAATTCAACGGGCGTCAGTCCCATAATTCTTTACTCCGTCTGAGGCCTTCACTACTCAATTGACTCGCGGCCCGAACAGGATCGTCCCGAGCCGCAGCATATTGGCGCCCTCGGCAATCGCCAGAGGGAAATCATCGCTCATCCCCATCGACAAGATACGAAACTCGGGATAAGCTCCTGAACTCTGTAAACGCTTGAACAACTCATGAGTTGCAGCAAACGCTCTCTTAATCTCTGTTTCCGCATCGGTCAGCGGACCGACCGTCATTAACCCGGCCAGCTCAATATTCGCCAGCTTGCCGATCTCGGTCGCGGCAGCTTCGACACTCTCCGGCGCAAAACCGTATTTCTGTTGTTCGCCGCTGGAGTTGACCTCCAATAGGATCGGCAACCGCCGGCCCAATCTGCCGGCCTCCTCATCGATCAACTGCGCCAGTCTTATTGAGTCGACCGACTGGATCAAATCGAAAAGCGCGACAGCTCTTTTGACCTTGTTGCGCTGTAGATGGCCGACCAGATGCAGACGGCAAGCCGGTTTGCCATCTTTATACTTGGTTTCGGTTTCCTGGATGCGACTTTCGCCGATTTCGGTAAAACCGAGTTCGATCACCGCTTCGACTTCCGAGCGCGGTCGGGTCTTGGAGATCGCCACCACCGTGATCGCGGTGGGATCGACACCGGACTGCGTCGCCGCCTGCGCGACACGCTCCCGGACCTCGTCACAGCGCTGTCTAAGCTGCGCTACGGCTGTCATACAGCGAGCAAAAGTAGGCCAAGGCTGCGGTTGAAGCAAGTAGAAGTTTGACGGAGGCTGCTTAGAGATACTTCTCGGCGAGCGACTGGATGTCGGCGATTTTAAAGGGCTTATTCAGAAACTCATCTGCCAGCCCTTCAAGAACCTTTCCCTCACTGGAGCGGACATTGTAGCCTGAAATTACCACTACCGGCAGCTTGGGGCGGCGATCTTTGATCGCCTGCAGCAGTTCGACGCCCGACATCTGCGGCATTTTGAGGTCGGTAACCACCAGATCGAAGTTGTTGCTGTCGATTAGATCGAGCGCAGCGTTACCATCACCCGCTTCCTTGCAGGAGTGATGCAACAGCTCAAACATCTCCACGAGCAAGGCGGTCATGTTCGGGTTGTCATCAACTATCAGGACTGTGCCCTTGGCCATCCACTTCTTCCTGGCTTGATCGATTTACTGCTCCAGTTCTTGTGTCGACAAACTCCAGCAACCGTTTGAGCAGAATGTCGACGCCGGCGCCGGTCTGCGCCGAAATCTGGTAGTAGTTGTTCGGTTTCAGGCTGCTATCGAGAAGGGGCAGATGTTCGCCATCAAGCAGATCGCACTTGTTGAACAGCACCAGGTGCGGAACCTCGCCCGCTCCGATTTCCTGCAGAATCCGATTGGTCCGCTGATAGTGCTCCAGCGCGTGGCTGTGGGAGCTATCTACAAGGTGCAGAAGCAGATCGGCATAGCGGACCTCATCGAGCGTCGAGGCAAATGAGGCGACCAATTCGGGGGGAAGTTTCTTTATGAAACCTACCGTGTCGGAGATAACAACACGTCGGTTGTCAGCCAATGGCAGATAGCGGGTGGTCGCATCGAGGGTGCAAAAGAGCATATTGTCGGCCCAGACCCCGGCGCGTGTCAGTTGATTGAACAGGGTCGATTTGCCGGCATTGGTGTAACCCACCAGCGCGATCTTGAAAGCCTGCTCCATTCGCTGCTTGCGCTGAGTTTCCCGCTGCTTGTTGACCTTCTTCAGCTTTTCTTTGAGCGTGGCAATTCGGGTATCGATCTGCCGGCGATCGCTCTCCAACTGGGTCTCACCCGGACCTCGGGTACCGATCCCGCCGGCATGTCGGGTCAGGTGGGACCACATCCGGGTCAGCCGAGGTAGCAGGTATTCCAGTTGGGCCAGCTCCACTTGTGTTCGCGATTCGCGCGAGCGGGCACGGCGAGCAAAGATATCGAGGATCAGATTACCCCGATCAATCACCTTGACATCGAGCGCCGTCTCAAGATTCCTCACCTGGCCCGGAGTCAATTTTTCATCGAAGATCACTGAGTCGGCCTTCTTCTCCTGCACCATCTGCCCGAGCTCCTCCACTTTGCCCTTGCCGATATACGTGCGGGAATCGGGCCGGTCGCGCCGCTGACTGAGCGTGCCGACCGGTTTGCCCTCGGCGGATAACAATAGCTCGCGCAACTCGGCCAATGATTCGGCAAAGTCGATATCTTCGACTCCGCGCAACTGCACGCCGACCAGAATCGCGCGCTCGATTTTTTCTTCGCTGTTCACTTCAGTGCCAAGTTATGACAGGAGATCCGGGAGCTTTTCCTCGCTAAGGAGCGTTGCATATTCGCCGCGCTCTTCTTTCTTGACGTTGCCGCCGAGGACTTGCAGAACCTTATATGTGGCGGTCTTGGCGCGCAGCCGAACAGCGAGTTCATCGCCGACCGAGACCGTTGCCGCCGCTTTGGCGCGACGGCCATTGATCGTCACCGCACCATTGTCACAGAGAGCCTTAGCGAGCGTCCGTCGTTTGACAATGCCCACCTTCTGCAGGAATTGATCGAGTCGCATCTAGTTGCCGCGCAACTCCAGGTAGACCTTGTCTTTCATCTCATCGACGACTTTGTTGATGACCTCTTCCGACTTCTGGCGACGCGCATACTCCTTGAGAATGTCGTAATCCTCTTCGAGGGAGAATGCGCGCGCATCGCGTCGATCCAACACCTTCAGAAGATGTAGCCCGCCCTCCAGCCAGAGCGGCTTACTGACTTCACCGGTCTGCAAGTTCTCTACCGCATCATGGTAAGCCGGCGGCAATTCAGCGACCGCGAACCAACCCATCTCACCGCCATTGGCGCGATTGGTTTCATCATTGGAGTATTCTTTGACGATCTCGCCCCAATCGGCGCCCGCTGCCAGACTGTCCAGCAGCCGCTCGGCGAGCTGCTCGACCCGTAGGGAATCGGCCGCCTCCGGCTGCTCCATCAATAGAATATGCTTGGCATGAAAACTATTGCCGCCCTTCTCTACCAGCTTGATAATGTGAAAACCAAGCTGTGTCTGGACGACGCCGGAAATATCATTGGAGTTCAGCGCCAGTGCAGCTTTCTCGAACTCAGGCAAGAGATCGCCTCTGGAGAAAGTGCCGATATCGCCGCCACCGGCGCCGGAGGGATCGTCGGAGTACTGCTCCGCGAGCGCCTCAAATGATTCGCCATTGTGAATTCGCACCGAGAGCGATTCCGCCTGCGCCCGCAACTCTGCGGTTCGCTCCGGAGAACTGGTCAGATCGAGCATTAATCGCGCGAGTTTGACCGAGCGTGGGTGATCCGGCAGACTGTCGCGATAGGCATTATAAAAGTCGGCAACTTCGGATCGCACTACGGAGACCTGACTTAGCATTTTACTGATCAGTTTTTCTTTGTAGATCTGGTCACCGACCTCTTCACGCAGACGGGCTTTGAGTTCACGAAAGTTGAGACCTTCGGAAGCCAACTGCCGATCGAATTCCTCCTGCGTGGCAAACCGGCCGCGCAGTTCTTCGACTCGCTTCTGAAAGGCGGCCTCGACCTCGTCATCGGAGACCTTGATTGTTGTGTCCTGCTTCGCTTTGATCAGTATCAGGCGGTCGTTTATCATCTGCCGCAGCAGCTCCTGGCGCAGCGATTCCAGCTGCTCCTGATCGTTGGCTTTCAGTCCGGACTGCACCGCAAAAATCTGTGTCTGGAACTCCAGCTCGCTGGCCAGAATCGGCTTGTCGCCGACTACCGCAATGATCTCATCGAGGCGTTCCCAGCCGGACAGCGTGGCGGCGAGGCTTAGCATGACTAAAGTCGCGAACAGACTAATTCGCTTCATACTTGCTCCGGTCGACCGAGTTTACGATCGCATCGTCGAAAACTTCGATCACCATGGTTTCACGTTTCTTCGCGACCCAGTCAACCGTGGCCCGGTCACGTTTGTGGCCGAACAGGCGCTGCCGTACCGCGCGCTCGACCTCCTCGAAAGGTCGGATCTGCCCCTGCTCCACATCCAGCACCTTGACTAACGAGTACCGACCGTTGGAGTTCTTGACAAAGGGGGCGATGTCGCCGGGCTGCAGATTCGTGACGGCCTTGTAGATCGCCGGATACATGAGTGAGGTGACCATGCCGAGATCGCCCTTCTTCTCCTTGAAACCCTCACGCGTCGTGTACTGCGCGGCCAGTTCACCGAAATCGGCACCCTGGTTAATCTCCCGCTGCAAAGTCTTGAGCAACTCGAGCGAGTCATGCTCGATCTCCTGCAAGTGATAGCGTGGCTCAGTCATGAACTCTTCCAGGTGCGAGTTGTAGTACTCAGTCATCTCATCGGGATCGACCGAAATATTGGCGTTAATCTGCCGTCGGGCAAACTGGTCCGCCATCACGCTCTCTTTGAACTTCTGCACGCGCTGCAGGTAATCGGGGGACTCATCGAGCTTCCGCTTGAGCGCCTCAAACTCCATGATATTCGCCAACTCCAACTGGAAGACAATGTTCGCCAGGCTGTCCTGATCGGCGAAGTGGGGTCGATGGAAATCGGGTATCTCCGCGATCTTGCGCAGATACTCTTCGACCGTGATTTCGCCCCCGGTGTAGGAGGCGAACAGCATGTCGCGCTGCGACTGCTCAAGCAGCTCCAGATTGGGGAAGAAATTGTCGGGCCGCGCCACGCCGTTTATGCTATCGGGGTAATGTTCGGCGAGTTTTTTGAGCAGCATATCGGTGGCGACAGGATTGATCTCGACATGCGCCTCTTTCTCCATCCGCTGCCAGAGTTCGGCCTCAGCATCCGCGGCACGACGGGTCTTGATGATATCCTCGACGAGCATACGCAGTTCTTTTAGACCCTCCGGCAAACTTGCCGCTCGTTCCTCTTCATTCTTGATCAGGTGCCAGCCGAATTCAGTCTGCACCGGCTCTGAGACCTCGCCGACTTTCAGCGCAAAGGCGGCTTCCCGGAAGGCGGGGGCGGTTCGCGCGGCCCAGCTTATCCAGCCGAGATCGCCACCCTGAACGGCCGAAGACTGATCGATCGAACGGGTCCGCGCCAACATGCCGAAATCGGTCCCCTGTTTGATCATCTCCCAGAGACTGTCGGCGGTAGCTTTGGAACTGACCACGATGTGGCTGAACCGATACTCGGTCCTCATCTTGTCGAGAAACTGCTCATAGTCCCGGTCGGTGACCTCAATGTGGGGCAGGATTTCCTGGCGGTAGAGCTCATCGAAAAGGAAGTTGGAGCGTTCCGAGGCAACCACCCGATTGACCTCTTTGTCTGTTTCCAGGCCGGCATCGTAAGCGCCGCGCACGAGAATCATAAAGTCGATCAGGCTGTCGACTGCCATCCGTTTGGCATCCAACTCCTGATCAGCCGACTCGAACTGAAAGCCGCGATCCTGGAAATACTGCTCGATCAAGGATAACTCAATCGTTTCGCCGTCGACAATGGCGACCACTTGCGAGTCCCTGGAGGAACCGCAGCCGCCTAGCAGCAGCAAAGTGAGCAGGGATATGGCGAGCAGGGAAAATGTCGTTCGCATCTGGTACCTCATACTAGTTATTCATACAAACAAAAGGCCGGACCGATCCCGCCAGGCAGCCTCTTAACTTAAGCCAGCCTAGAGCAATTGCAACAGCTTTTTCAGTTCTGACAGGGGTTTGGGGGTCG
>JBDRQZ010000227.1:0-18194 GCA_043826025.1 bacterium
TGGCGCCGGAGAATGTGCTCAAGCGCGGTTACGCCATTGTCCGCGATCGTGAGACGGGAGGAATCGTCATGGATGGCGACACATTGTCGCCGGGGCAGAAAGTCTCGATCAGGTTCGCCAAAGGTGAGCGCAACGCGGAGATCGAGTAGACAGCTTGAACCCGACTTTTCTTGCTTCAGATCGCAAATGACTTATCTTCAAACTTTCCGCCTTTGGCGGGTATAATAAACCGGTATTGGGACTGCGATGACGGAAAAGAGTTTTGAACAGAGCCTGGAGCGGCTCGAAGAAGTAGTCAGCAAGCTTGAGCAGGGCGATTTGCCTCTGGAGGAGGCGATCAAGCTGTTTCAGGAAGGCATGAGGCTCTCGCAGAGTTGCTCCACTAAGCTGGCTGCCGCCGAGACCGAGGTCAAGAAGCTGGTGGCTGCCGGCGAGAAGTTGCAGCTTGAGTCGTTCGATAGCGCTGATGACACGGACACCGACGATTAAGACCAATTGCTTTGTCGATTTACGCGACGAGGTCGACCGCTGGCTGGAGCGCTTACTGCCTCCGGTGACGCAGGAGCCGACGATGCTCCATGAGGCAATGCGCTATTCGGTGCTGGCCGGTGGCAAACGAATCCGACCGATTTTGGCGCTGGTCTCATACAAATCGGCGGGCGGCCACGATGACGCAATCTATCCGGCGGCTTGCGCGCTGGAGATGCTTCACACCTACTCGCTGATCCATGACGATCTGCCCTGTATGGACAATGATGATTTCCGTCGCGGCCAGCCGACTTTGCATCGTAAGTATCCTGAATACATTGCCGTCCTGGCCGGCGATGCGCTGCATGTACTGGCCTTCGAGATACTCGCCGCCACCAGCAACTGCCAGGCGGTGACCGAGGTGAGCCGCGCCATCGGCACGACCGGGATGCTGGGCGGTCAGGTCAAGGATGTTCAGGCGGAAGGGCAGGCGGTGGACCTCGCGCAAATCGAGGATATTCACCGACGCAAGACCGCAGCCCTGATTACCGCAGCAAGTCGGCTGGGTGCGATCCTGGCCGGCGCGAACCCCCGGCACCTCGACTGCCTGCAGGAGTTCGGCGAAAACCTGGGTTTGGCGTTTCAAATCGTGGATGATATTCTTGATGTCGAAGGTGACCCGGAAGTTTTGGGCAAGGCGACCGGCGCGGATGACCGGCTCTCGAAAGCGACTTATCCTAAGGCGGTCGGGCTGGAGCGCTCCCGGCAAATCGCCCGCGACTTGACTGAACGCGCCAAGCAGGCAGTGGTTGATCTGCCTGAGGGTGACAAGTTTGCGCTGCTGGCTGATTACATTTTCTCGCGTGGTGAGTAGTTCTTCATGGCAAAACTGTTAGACTCGATAAATAGCCCCACCGATCTGAAGCAGCTCAAGATCGACCAGTTGCCGCAACTGGCGAGTGAAATCCGTGAAGCTCTAGTTAGCGCCCTCTCCGACACCGGCGGCCACCTGGGTGGCAATCTGGGTGTTGTAGAGCTGACTATTGCATTGCACTACGTTTTCGATTCACCGGAGGATAAGATCGTCTGGGATGTGAGCCATCAGTGTTATGTGCACAAGATGCTGACCGGACGTCGCGACCGGCTCGACACCATCCGTCAATATCAGGGTTTGGCCGGTTTTACCAAGATCACCGAGTCGGAGCATGATGCGTATGGCGCAGGACATGCCTCGACCGCGATCTCTGCCGCTTACGGAATGGCGGCCGGACGTGATCTGCAGGGCGGCAACAATTCGGTGATTGCGGTGGTCGGCGACGGCGCTATGACGGGCGGCCTTGCTTATGAAGGTTTGAATAACCTCGGGTCGGCGAAACGTCGCATGCTGGTGATCCTCAACGATAACTCGATGTCGATCTCGCCCAATGTCGGCGCGATCAGCGAGTACCTTACCGGACTGATCAGCGACCAGACTTACAACAAGCTCAAGGGCGCGATCTGGGACCTGACCGGCAAGGTCAAAGGTGGCACGCAGTTCCGCGAAGCCGTCAGCAAGATTGACGCTTCGATCAAGAATTTCTTCGTGCCGGGGGTCTTGTTCGAGAAGATGGGGGTCCGCTATTTCGGACCGCTTGATGGACATGACATCGCCGGGTTGATCGAAACGCTGAAGAAATTGAAATCGTTGCCGGGGCCGCGCTTGCTGCATATTCGGACCGAGAAAGGCAAGGGGTATCGTCCCGCCGAGGATGATGATTGCCGGTTGCATGGGGTGAAAAAGTTCGACAAGGTCACCGGCAAGGGCGAAAAGTCAAATAGTGTTCCTTACACAAATGTCTTCGCTGCCAAGCTGGTTGAGCTTGCGCATGAAGATAATGATCTGGTTGCGATCACGGCTGCAATGCCGACCGGCACCGGGCTGACAAAGTTCGCGCGTGAATTCCCGGAGCGCTTTTTCGATGTTGGCATTGCCGAACAGCACGCGCTGGTGTTTGCCGGCGGTCTGGCGCGTACCGGCCGCAAACCGGTGGTTGCGATCTACTCGACCTTCCTGCAGCGCGCTTATGATATGCTGATTCATGACCTGACCCTGCAGAAGCTGCCGGTGTTGCTCGCTGTCGACCGGGCCGGTTTAGTTGGCAACGATGGCCCGACTCACCATGGCTGCTTCGACCTGGCCTACTTGCGTTTGATCCCCGGAATGCAGGTCTGCGCGCCGCGCAACGGCGCAGAATTGCGCGGCCTGCTGGAGCTGGCATTGGCCGATCTTACGGGGCCGGTTGCAATCCGCTTCCCGCGCGCCGGGGTGCCCGATCCGGAATCGAATGAGTCAACCGAGTTGGAGTGGGGTAGCTGGGAGGTGTTGCGTCAGGGGAGCGATATCGCTCTCCTCGCGGTCGGTTCAATGGTCGAACCGGTGCTACGTGCCGCCGAGATGCTGGCGGAACAGGGGAGGCAAGCTGCGGTAATCAACTGCCGGTTCGTCAAACCGATGGATGAGAAGATGCTTGCCGAAGTTGTGGCATCGCATCGCAAGCTAGTCACCATCGAAGAGGGGACGCTCATCGGCGGCTTCGGTTCCGGGGTCAATGAATGGCTCTGCGACCACGGCAAGCGGGAGAGCCAGCTACTCCGGCTGGGCATTCCTGACCGCTATATCGAGCATGGTAACCGTGACACCCTCCTGAAATTAATCTCGCTGGACTCTGAGGGGATTGCGGCGTCGGTAGGAGAATTCCTGGCCGAGGAGGGTCCGAAGTCGGTCACCTTGCGTCAGGGCGCCGCTGCTACGGTAGCCCGGCTTGCAGTCAGCGAACTTGTAGCCAAGGAAGGCGGCAAATGAGGTTTGGCCTGATTGTCAATCTCAACCGGCCGCAGGCCTCAGATGTTGTTTGCCAGGTCGCGGAATGGCTTACCGAGCATGGCCATGATTTCCGCATCTGCCAAAAACTCCCTTGCCTCCCGAATGCGTTCGCCAAGACGGTCGAGCGGGAGGAGATTCCCAGAGTCTGCGATTACGTGATCTCCATGGGTGGCGACGGCACCCTCCTGGCGACCGCGCGCCTGGTAGGCGCTACGGGGGTCCCGATACTTGGCATCAATCTCGGTTCACTCGGTTTCCTCACGCAAGTGACACTCGGCGAAATCGAGCACAGTCTTGAGCTGATTGTCGCCAACAAGCATCGCGTCGAAAATCGCATGGTGCTGGAAGCTTTTGTCGAGGGCGCCAGTAATGTCCCGCACTACTTCGCGCTCAACGATGTCGTGATCGACCGCGGCGATATCGCCAGACTGATTGAGCTCGATCTCTATGTCAATGAGGAGTTCATTTCAACTTACCGCGCCGATGGCGTAATCATCTCTACGCCGACAGGCTCGACCGCCTACAATGCTGCGGTCGGCGGTCCGATTCTCCATCCTTCGATGGAGGCGATTGTCCTGGCGCCGATGGCGCCGCAGTCGTTGGCGGCGCGTCCGTTGCTGTTTGGCGGCGATGCCAAAATGGTGGTCAAAATCAGTTCCGACCATGAATCGGCGCTTTTGACTATTGATGGTCAGGTCTCGGTGCCGCTGGTTTCTGGGGATACGATCAAGATAGCGCGGGCCGCTCATGCGACCCATCTGGTAACCTTGCCCGATCACTCCTACTACGAAATCCTGCGAAATAAGCTCAATTGGGCAGTGTTGCCCAAGTAGTCTGCGAATCCTTCCACAGTTTGTCCGCTTTGCCCGTCTAAGGGGTGTATTAATTTGGGTGGCATCGCGGCGCTGCTGGCGCTACCTTGAGAGTGGGAAACGATCAGAATGGAAGCTGGATTTCATAAGCGGGTGCGTATACAATTCGGGGTGGCTGTAGTCGTTCTGCTGTTACTCCTGCTCACCGTTTCGCTCTCGGCGGGTGTGGATTTCTCGCCCAACCGCCTAATCGTCAGGTTCCAACAAGAGCCGACCGCGCTGGGGTCTTATCAGGCCCAGTGTCCCGGACTTGAGTCGGTCACGCCGCTCTTTCCGCCGGCGCGTCAGACCGCTCTGGCGGTACGATTTCCCGCACCGGCCTATGTCTTCACCTTCAGCGATGAAGCACTCCTGCTGGCTGCTCAGAGCAGACTGGCGAGCGATCCGGCTGTGCGCTATGCTGAACGTGATCCCCTGATGCAATTGTTCTCCGACTCGCTTTTTTCTCAGCAGTGGGGCTTGCGCAATGAAGGCCAAACCTACCTGGGAATTGAGCGGATCTCCGGGATTAATAACGACACGGTTGCGCTAAAGAACGGCATACCTGGCGCTGATATCGGCTGGCCCGATGAGGCTCTGGATGAGCCCAGACATCGACCGATACTCGCGATCACCGATACCGGCGTCGACTACCTGCACCCTGATCTATGGGCCAATATCTGGCACAACCCGCAGGAAGTGCCCGACAATGGTCTGGATGATGACTTCAACGGTCTGGTCGATGATGTCTACGGCTATGATTTTTCCGGTGACTCGACTCTCCTGACCGGCATTGTGGGCGACTCCGATCCAATTGATTTTCATGGGCATGGCACTCATGTTTCCGGGATTGCCGCCGCGATGGCCGACAATGACATCGGCATCCGCGGCGTTGCTCCCGGGGCGCAGATCATGTGTCTGAAAATCTTCCCGAATGCCTTTGCCTCGGTGTCTTCACAAGCCATCATCTACGCGGTCGAAAACGGCGCGCGGGCGATCAACGCCTCCTGGGGCGGACCCTACTACTCCTCGATTCTGCATGAGGCGGTGCAGTTCGCGCAGTCTCAGGGTGTGATCTTCGTCGCGGCTGCGGGCAACAGCGGCGACAACTCACGTCTCTTCCCCGCCGGCTTCGATGAGTCGCTGACGGTCGGTGCGACAAACTCACTCGACGAGATCACTTTCTTCTCCAGCTATGGCTCCTGGCTGGATATTGCCGCACCGGGAAGAGACATCCTCTCCCTGCGGGCCGCGGGTACGGACATGTATGCCGGATCTGGTGAACCGGGGGTGCGCATCGTCGCCGACCAGTATATGTTGTCTGACGGCACGAGCATGGCGGCGCCTCATGTCACCGGGGCCATCGGGTTGCTCCTGTCACTGTCACCGGGACTACGAGGCGACAGTGTGCAGACCTTGCTTGAGGTTTCTGCCAAGGACTTGACTGATCCCAATGGTGATGGCGGCTATTTCCCCGGGAAGGACTATTACTCGGGGATGGGCAGACTGGATGTCGGTCGCGCGCTGGGCCTGACCAGCGGCGATTACGTCGAGTTGGAATCCCCGGTGCATGGCAGCTATTACTCCGGTTCGGTGGCGGTTGTCGGCTCGGCAATGTCAACTGCTGGAGCGGATTTCGAGCTGCTGGTGCGACCGCAATCCACCGGGGAATGGATCGTGCTCGCGAGTGGACCGGCGACGCGTGTGCGCGACACGCTGGCGGTTTGGCAAAGCGACGAGTATGACGGCAGCACCGAGTTTGCGTTGCGGCTCGGCGATGGACTGGAGTTTCTGGCGACCACCTTTCTGGCCAACAGCGCGCAGGTGGAGATCACCTTTCCGGCTGAAGGCGACACGGTTATTTCGGCAAGCGATATCATCGGCTCGGCTTCTCACCCAGAGTTCGAGCGCTTCGTGCTGAGTTATGTCAGCGATGATCCTCCCGGCAAAGTCTATCCGGTGGCCTCCAGCACGCGTCTCAGATACGCCGAACGACTTCATGACTGGAAACTCGGCCCGATCCCACCCGGCAGCGGCAAGCTCCGGCTTGAGGTGTTTGCCGCCGGTGAGGTTTTGAGCGCCGAAACGCCGATCCAAATCAGCAGCCTGCTGACTGAGAATTTCCCGGTCTCGCCCGTCTCCAGACCAGGACTTTTTCTGACTGCCGGGAATCTCGATGACGATCCGGCAGCCGAGCTTGTCTGTGGCAGTGATTCGGGCATTGTCATCGTGGATGTTGAAACGGCGGCGGTCACAGAGTGGCGGCCGGCATTTGGACGCTATTTCCTGAGCGCGGTTTCGCTGTATGATTTCGACGGCGACGGTATCGACGAAGTGGTCGCGGTTTCAGATTCCGGTGTCGCGGTTCTCTACCATGATGGCAGTTTTGCGCCCGGCTGGCCCAAGTTCCTGGTCACCGGCAACCTCTACAATGCGCTCTCGACTGCGCTGATCGAGGATATCAATGGGGACGGCGAGATGGAAATCCTGATGGTCAATCGTTCCGGCGAGATCTATTGCTGGCACTTCGATGGCTCACCTTATTTCCACTCAACTAACGGTTTGTTCTCGCGACTAGTCGACCGTGAGGTCTTCAGCCTTTTCGGCGGTGCTTATGTGCCGTTCCTGTTCGCCTACGATTTCAACCGCGATGGCTATCGGGATGTCGGTGCTCTTTATCCGGTCAGTAGCGCCTCGGGTGGGCTGTTCATGCTCTCGGGACGCACCGGGCAGCCGCTCTATCGGGAGAAAGGAAAACAGGTGCGGCAGGCGGATGATCTCTTCGGAGGTGTGCTCGCCGATTTCGATGGCGACGGCATGCCGGAGATTGGTTTCTCACATTGGTTCGGGGCAGGACGCTCACTGATGGCGGTCTCTGTTGTGGAGGCGGATGGAACCATGCTTGACGGCTGGCCCAAAGTGTTCTACGACAAAACTCAGTGGCTCGCGGCTTATCCGGCCGCCGCAGATCTCGACGGCGATTCTCTACCTGAGTTGATCTGCACTTTCAGCGCGCTTGATGGTGGCGAGGTGCGAGTCTGGCATGGTGACGGCTCTGCCTGGCTGGTGAACGAGTTTGGTCCCAATGATGGTCTCTTAGCGACTTCGGAGACATCGCTCGGTCCGTCACTGGTCGTCGATCTTGATGACGACGGTGAACTGGAGATTCTCTGCCGGGGCGGCGCGCTGTTCTGGGGCAAGTATGAACGGATTCACGCTTGGAATCTGGATGGCACGCCGGCGCGCCACTGGCCGAATTACACCTACGCTGATCCGGCAACGGTGACCTATGCTCCCTTCGTGCCTGCTGTCGGCGACTTCGATCTGGATGGCAAACTCGAACTGGCGATGGCTTCTTCGGCGCGATCCATTTACTGCTGGGATCTGCCGACACCAACCTCTGCCGCTGCGGTGGTCTGGGGCAGCTTTCTACACGACAGCCGCCACACCGGCTTACTGCCAATTCTCAGAAGACCGGTTGTGCCGGTTGATCTGCCGATATTGCCGACCAGGCTGCATATCAGCCAGAACTATCCCAACCCCTTCAACGGTGAGACCAGCATCGAAATCTATCTGCCCGCCGCCGCACAAGTGCAGGTCGATGTCTATAACATACTCGGACAACGTGTCGCCAATCTGGCCGATCAGTATTTGCCGGCGGGTGTTCATCGCTTCGACTGGAATGGTCGCGATTCTCATGGCCAGGCAGTCGCCTCCGGTGTTTATTTCTTCATGCTCTCTGATGGTGACACCAAGCTGACTCGCAAGTCCCTCTATCTCAAATGATGCGCAGACTAACCCCATTCATAGTGTTCCTGATTTGCATCGAGGCACTCGCCATCGGGCCTGACTTCTATCAGGAGATCGGGCATTGGCCGCGTGAGTCGGTCCAGGACGCCAGCCTCAATCAGGACCAGCTAATGCTGTTGCTGGGCAACGCGGTCTCGATCGCCGGCCGCAACGGCGGCGGATTGAAGCTGGAGCCGGGAATTCCAGTGGCGCTGGAGCAAAATTATAAGGGCAGCTACCTCGCCGGCAACTGGCTCTACTTGTCAGACCCCGGCGGTCGTCTTGGGATCTGTCGAGTTGATCCGCTCGCTCTGGAGCGGGTAAGTGAAACCCAGATTACCGATTCGATCCTGGCGGTCGCAGCCTCGGGCCGTTATCTTTACCTCGCTGCCGGGGTGTCGGGAATCAGGATCGTCGACGTCGGCTGGAAAAGCAATCCGCGAGTGGTCGGCACCGAGCAATATGGCGTTCGCTACACGGAGCTGATTTCGGAGGCGGGGTACCTGTTCGCCATCGATGCCTTAAACGGCGTCGATCTATTCCGACCAGCCGATAGTTCGTTGATTCATCTGCAGTCCTTACCCTCGACCCAGCCGGTAACCGGCATCGCCTTCACACCGCCTTTTTTGTTTCTGACCACCGGCGATGCCACGCTGCAACGGTTAATGCTGACAGAATCGGGCGAATTCGTCAACGGCGAGAACTACCCGCTTGCAGCGCCGATCATGGCGTTGACCGCAGTCGAAGACCTGCTGGTCGCAGCCTTGGCCGACGGCATGTTGTTGTTGATTGACCCGACCGAGGCGACTCCACTTAACTCACTGCAACTACCATTCCCGGCGATCGCTCTGCAATCATCGACGGGAGCAGACGCTGCCGCCCTCGCGATAACCGACGCACGGGGCCTGGCGTATGATTTGGCAGTCGCGGAGGCTCAATTCGGGAGTCTCCGCAAGGTCGCGCTGGCCGGCAACATTGAAGCAATCCTGCCGCGCGACGAAACACTGCTGATAGCGACCGCCGCCGGCGGCATTACGGCGCTGCAGTTTAACGACGACGGCAGCATCTTACGGAATCGGTTTGCCGAGGGCGCAGTCTATGGAGCTTTGGCAGCCGATGGTGACGACCTCTTCGCTGCCGAGAATGGGTCGCCGGCGCTTCACCACTTTAGAATGGACGATGTTCAGGTTCTGGAACAATCTCAGACCTCCTGGGCCTTGCCGACCAGCGAGCTGCATTTGCAGAATCTTTCCTCCGGAGAGGGAGCCGCCGTGATTTCTGTGGGAGTCGGTGGCGCCCAGGCGGCGAGCTTCACGAGCGGTGATTTGCAGTCGCTGTGGTCTCTGCCGGTCGAGGAGCGGCTGGTCACCGGATTCTGGCGCGAAAACCTCCTCGGTTTGGTAGCGGCGAACTTTAAACTGGAGCTTTACTCGACCGAAAACTTTGACTCTCCGCCCCAGTGGCTTGCTGCGGAAACGCTACCTGATTCCACCCGCACGATGATCTATCTGCCGAGCGGGCAGCTTGTCACTGCCGGTTCCTATGGGGTGAGCGTCTACACCCTGGCGCCGCCTTACATCGCCCTGGAATGGCTTCGCGATTTTGCCGGCATCGAAAACGTTTATGACCTCGCTTATGATCCAATCTCGCAGGTGCTGGTTGCGGCAACCGGTGAGTCGGGCGCTTTTTTCCTCGATTTCTCCAATCCCGAGCAAGGGGCGACCGCGTTTCCGCTCCCGGGGTTGAGTGGTGTCAGCCAAGTCGCTGTCTCAGGCGATTTTCTGTATGTTCAAGCGACCGACGGCCTGCATGCTTTCCGCAAGTCGGGCTCCATCGTTCAGCCGCAACCTGCTTTGCCGGAACAAATCACGATCTCCGAGTCATACCCCAATCCCTTTAACCTCGTCGTTCGGCTTGCTGTCGCATCCCCGCCCGGAAAAGTCTTGTCGGGCGACCTCGACCTCGAAGTGTACAATATTCTGGGCCAGCGAGTCTGGCGGCAGCGCAATCCTCTGGCCGGGTCGCAGAGTTACCTCGACTGGGATGGCCGGACCGAATCGGGCCGGCGCGCGGCCTCCGGACTCTATCTCCTGGTCGTTAGCAGCGGTGATTTTAGGGTGGTCCGCAAAGCGGTGCTGCTGAAGTAAGAGTCTTAAAGATAAAAACTTGACGCGCCAGACCTTAACTGTATCATGAGTGATGAGTTTAATCAGGTGTTGGAGGGCACAATGCTAAAAAAAGTGCTTTTGCTCATGCTCGGTCTGTGTTTGGTGGTTGCAATCGCAGCCCCAGTCCGAGCCGGGGATGACAAGGACAAGACCGGGTTCTCGGATGACAACAAATACACTGATTATCGCTATGGGTTCGAGATCAGGGTGCCAGACGATTGGAAGATCGGCAAGCCGAAGAAAGAACCCAATTGCCAGCGCATCGTCGCCGAGAAGAAGAATGCTCGGATTCCCCCCCAATTGCAGGACGACCCAAGTTGGGCGACCCGCCCGACTCTGATGATCTTCGCCGACAGCACCAAGCTGACGCCGAACGAATTCTTCGCTTTTCTTCAGTCCGACACCACCGACAGCGAACTGAAAAAGCAGATCATCAAGAGCACGGTGCTGATGGACCTTTATGCCCGCCATAAGTTCGATGTGCTGTTGCAGACGCCGACCACCCTGGGCGGGATCACCGGCCTGCAACTGAAGCTCCGTCGCCAGTATGAGGCCCAGGGAACCCAACTGGGCGATGACCGTCCGATGACGATTAAGGATTTTGTTTCCGGTTACGTCTATCTGTTGCAGGGTGATGGCTGGCTCTGCTATATCGAGTTGGCTTGTGAAAACCAGTTTCTGCCGGTGTTGGAAGAGACTTTTGCTGAGATCATCGGCTCTTTCACCTGCCCGAAAGCGGAGCAGCCGGCCGGGACCAAGGCTGAGGAAGAACCGAGCGAGGGCTGACCGATGCGATCACTGCCGGCCGCTGGATCAGAAAAGATCAGGCGGCAAAGGAGGTAATGGCCAATGTGGGCTGTGCGAATGTTTTTGATAATAGTCTTCCTGCTTCTGGCGATCGGCTTTTTCGTCTATAACGCCGCCGAACGGGTGGACATTATGATCGTCAGCACCCGGTTTATCGACGTCCCGTTGATCACGGTGGTCCTGCTCGCTTTTGGTGCAGGAATGCTGGCGAGTTTCCTGCTGGCGGTGACCTACTTCTTCCGGATCTCCTCCGACGCGCGCGGTCATCGCCGCGAGGCACGCCGTCTGCGCGCCGAGATCACGGCACTCAGGAATCGACAAATCGAGCAGGTGGAGATAACGGAGGGGGAGAGGGAAGAGAGCGATGCTTGATACCTCGTTGTACTACGTGATTGGTATCGCGCTCCTGCTGTTGGGCGCTATTGCGGTGCTGGCGTTTCTGGTGCGACGCGGTCGTAACCGTCCCGATGATCGGGAGCTCTATATCGACTCGTTGCGCTCACTGCTGGATGGCAATCAACTGGTCGCGTTCCACAAGCTCAAAGAAGTAGTGCGGCAGAACTCCGACAATATCGACGCTTACCTGCGGCTGGGGCAGATTCTGGCGCGCCGCGGCAATGCCGGCAATGCGATCCAGATTCACACCGAGCTTCTGCTGCGCTCCGAGCTAACCGCCGAACAGACCGAGGCGATCAAGGCGAGTCTGGTCGATGACTATATCGCCTCAAAGCAGTTTGACAAGGCAATCGAGTTGCTCGATCAGGCCTTCGATCACAATCCCCGTCAGCGAAGGATAGGCGAAAAGCTGCTCAAGCTCCTTAAACAAACCGAAAATTGGACCGAGGCGGAGAAAGTCGCTGAGCGGCTGTATAAGCAGGATCATGACGCCTATCAGGCGCAACTCGCCCAAGTGCGAATCAGACTTGCGGATCATTATCAGGCCGGTCAGCAGGGGAAGCGGGCGCGAGTGCTGTACAAATCCGCCTACCATATCGACGGCACTTGTGCCGAGGCGCTGGCTAGGGTCGGCGATTCCTATTTGCTGGAGAGTCGGCTGGAAGATGCGGTCAAGGCCTGGCGGCAACTGGTCGAGGCTCACCCCGGCAAAATTCAACTCGTCCTGCCACGACTCGAGAAGGCGCTGTTTGAGTTGGGTCAGTTCAATGCGCTCGGCAGCATCCTCGAATTCGTGGCCGAGAAGGACCCGGAAAATGATGAGGTGCTGCTCGCATTGGCCGAATTGCAGGTCAAGAAGGGCAACTTGCAGTCCGCCGAGGAGTACTTACAGCAGGTGCTGGATGCCCAGCCCGACAATCAGGCCGCGATTATCGGTCTCGCCAAGCTCTATCGTGAACAGGGAAGAAGTGATGAGGCTTTCGATATCCTCGAACAACTGTACCGCAAACGGGAGAAAGTCGCCGACAGCGGTTAGATTGCTGTCGATCCTGCTGCTAACATTCATTGCTGCAGCGCTCTGGTGTTCCGGCGCCACGGCGACCACCTCTCAGGTATACGATTTCATCGCCAACGATCAGGTAGATCAGGCCCGCCAGCTTCTGGCCACCCTGATCCGCACCGAGTACGCCAACGCCGAGCGGCTCTATCTCTCCGGGGTGTTGACCGCCGACGCTGACTCGGCGCTTGACTACTACGCGCGAGCGCTGGAACTGGCGGAGTCGGAGGACATCGTCGCCGCTTCGCTCATCGGGATTGCCAATTACTGCCTGCTGCGCGGTAACAACAGCTACGGACTGGAGTTTATTGATCGTTATCGGGGACGTTGCGATCACTCAGCGCACTGCGCGGAACTGATGCGACTGCGGGCCTTGTTGCGCTTTGGCGGCGAGGATCAATGGAAATCCCGCGGCGAGCTCAAGGACGCCTGGGAGGAGTGCCGTGACCTCAAAGAAGCCGGCACTCTGGCCCTGGCTCTGGGCGATATTTACCTCAGGCAGGACAAAACCGAGGAAGCGGTCGAGTACTTCCGCGCTCTTGCGACCGGTCCCGAGCAGCGCTACTTCGGCGCGGCCTCGCTGCGTCTGATAGATGCTTATCTGGCAAGTGGTGACTTTGATAACGCGCAGTTCACCTACAATGTCGTCAAAAGCCGACAGCCGCTTACCCTGGGTTTGCAGGACCTCAGTAGCCGCTTCGGTGACTCCGGCAAGGCTGCGATTTCCGATGTCGTCGAGGCCGATCCCAGTTCGGGAAGCAAGAGCAGTTATGCTATCCGAGTCGGCACTTACTCCGGTCTTGCGGATGCCGAGGCGCAGCAGCGACGTTTTGCGGTACAGGGTTACTCCGCCAAAATGGGGCGCGTGCGCATCTCGGGGAACAACTACTATGTCGTCGATGTCGGCGAGTATTCAAGCAAGCTGGAAGCGACGCAGGTGATGGAAAAACTGGCCGAGGCCAATCGCGATACTTACCATCTGGTGACTTTCTAGATGTCCAGTAAACAGACGCCGCTGGAGCAGCAGTATTTTCAGATCAAAGCTCAGCACCCCGACAAAATCCTCTTCTTTCGCATGGGCGATTTCTATGAGATGTTTGGTCGCGATGCCGAAATCGCCGCGCCGATCCTGGGTATTGCGCTGACTTCACGCGCCCACGGCAAATCGACCCGTATGCCGCTCGCGGGGGTGCCATACCATGCCGCCGAGAAATACCTCGCCCAACTGGTGCGGGCCGGTCATAAAGTCGCGGTTTGCGAGCAGACCGAGGACCCGAAACAGGCCAAGGGTTTAGTGCGACGTGAGGTGATCGAAATCATCACCCCCGGCACCGTGACTGTCGATGGCGCCTTGACCGAGACCCAGGATCAAATGATTGCGGCGCTGTCGCTCCGCGATAACGAAGCCGGACTGGCGGCCCTCGATTTGAGCACCGGGCGGGTGCTGTTCTATCAAGCTGAATTGTCTCAGGTGTTGGAGCGTCTCGAAGTGCTTGAGCCGTGTGAACTGCTTCTGGCAGATGACCTAGATGATGAAATCGCCGGCCGACTGGGGAATCTCAAGGCAGCGCTGACTAATCTCGAAGCCTGGCGTTTTCAACCCGCCGATGCTGCCGAACGGGTTCGCAAATATTATGAAGTTCAGTCACTGGAAGCATTTGGTCTTGGTGAGACCGAACTGGCCACCGGCGCGCTGGGGGCGCTGCTCGGTTATCTTGAAGAAGTCAAGTTTGGCATACCGCGACATCTTGCGGCACCACGACTACTTGCCGAAGCGGGCCACATGTATCTTGATCCGGCGACGTTGCACAATCTTGAAGTCCTGCAACCCTCAGCTACCACAGTCAAGGAGCACAGCCTGCTCGGCTTGCTCGATCATTGCCACACCGCCGGGGGCAAGCGGCTGTTGGCGCGCTGGCTGCAGGCGCCGCTCAGACAACTCGAGGCTATCGTCGCACGTCACGATGCCGTCGCCCAACTGCTGGCGAGTCAGCCGCTGCGCGATGAATTTGCTGCAAAACTCTCCGAGTTGGCCGATCTTGAACGCCTGGCCGGCAAGCTTGGCTATCGCAAAGCCGGCCCTCGCGATTTGGTGCATCTCAAAGACTCTCTGCTGCGTCTCCCGGCGCTGCGAAAGAAACTCAGCCAATTGACTGCGAATCTGCTGCTCGAAATCGGCGCGGAGCTGCCTGAACTCAGCGATATCGCCGAACGCATCGAAACCGCCTTGCGTGACGAGGTCCCCTACATGACCGGTAATGGTTCGCTGATCCGCGAGGGCTTCTCTGAGGATCTGGATCGGCTGAAAGCCTCGATCAAAGAGGCGGTCGATTACATCGCCGGGCTGCAGGAGCATCTGCGGGCCGAGACCGAAATCCCCTCACTCAAAGTTGGTTACAACCGAGTCTTTGGCTACTATATCGAGGTCACCAGAGCCCATCAGGATAAGGTGCCGGACTACTTCATCCGTAAGCAAACACTGGTTAATGCCGAGCGCTACATTACCACGGAGATGAAGGAGCGCGAGGAATTGATTGTCGCCGCCGAGGAGAAGATTAATCGCCTCGAAGAGGATATCTTCCTGGCTCTGCGCGCTGAGGTCGCCACTGCGGTGGATCGCATTGCTCTGGCAGGTCGACTGATCAGCCGTCTGGATGTGCTGCTTTCCTTCGCCGAGGCTTCGCATCAGAGCCACTACACCCGACCGATGCTGGATGAATCTCAGACTCTTGACATCAGGGAAGGGCGGCACCCGATTATCGAGAGAGTGCTGGCCCGGGGCGAGTTCGTCGCTAATGACACTCTGTTGACCAGCGATGACGAGCAACTGCAACTGCTGACCGGCCCCAACATGGCCGGTAAGTCGACCTATCTGCGTCAGGTAGGACTGTTGGTGATCATGGCGCAGGCGGGCTGTTTCGTCCCTGCACGTGAAGCCAGAATCGGTCTCGTTGACCGGGTGTTTACCAGAGTTGGTGCCTCGGACAGGCTGGCCCTGGGCGAATCGACATTTCTGGTCGAGATGAATGAGACTTCGCGGATACTGGCGAATGCGACCCCGCAGAGCCTGATTCTGCTCGATGAAGTAGGGCGGGGCACTTCGACTTACGATGGCCTCGCCATCGCCTGGGCGCTCTGCGAGACGCTGCATAGTGATCAGAACCTGCGAGCCCGAACGATCTTCGCAACACATTTCCACGAGTTAACCCGACTCGCCGAACTCTTCCCCCGCATCCGCAACTATCAAGTGCGAGTGCGTCGCTGGCAAGATCAGATTGTCTTTCTGCGGCAGGTGGTGCCGGGTGGTTGTGATGACAGCTTCGGTATCGAGGTCGCGCGTTTGGCCGGGGTGCCGCAATCGTTGACAGATCGCGCCAGGCAGATTCTGCATCAGTTAGAGCGGGGCCAATTCGATCCGGTGCGTGGCAGTCGCAAGCTGAAAGCCGCCGACCCGAATCAACTTGGGCTCTTCGGTCGGCAGGTTTCGAAGGTGGCGAAAAAGCTGACTGATCTTGAGCTTGACCATCTGACACCACTCGACGCACTCAATCTGCTGGCAGAACTCAAGGCTGACGCGGAAGAGGAAAATGGCGCCACGGATTAAGCTGCTTCCCAATGTGTTGATCAATAAGATCGCCGCCGGTGAGGTTATCGAACGCCCCGCCTCGGTTGTCAAAGAATTGGTTGAAAACGCGCTCGACGCTGAAGCAATCTCGGTGGAAGTCAGAATCGAGGAGGGTGGACTCAAGCTGATCGAGGTCAATGACAACGGCCTCGGGATGAGCCCTGAAGACCTCGGCATGGCGGTGCAACGTCACGCCACTTCCAAAATCGCCGCGCCGGAAGACCTTTTCAATATCCACTCTTTTGGTTTTCGCGGTGAGGCGCTGCCTTCGATCTGTGCGGTCTCCCACACTCGCATCCGCTCGCGGCCGCATGACGCCGAAGGCGGCTATGAATTACAAATCGAAGGTGGAAACTTGCGCGAAGAGCGCGCTGCCGGTTGCGATTACGGCACCTATATCAGTGTCCGTAATCTCTTCTTCAATCAGCCGGCACGCCGCAAGTTTCTCAAGTCTCCCGCTGCCGAAGTGCGTGCGGTGCTGCAAGTCGCCGAGTGGCTCTCGCTTGCCAATCATGCCACCGCTTTCGTCTGCGAGAGTGATGGCCGCCGTCTGCTCGATCTGCAGGCCGTCAACGACAAGGTCGAACGCGCCCAGCAGCTATTCGGTGTCGAACAGGCTGACAAGTTCGTTTGCAACGAACGTTTCAGCGACAGTCTGACAGTCGAGGTCTATCTCTCCAAACCGGAACTCTGCCGTCGCAGCCGTTCGCGGGTGTTGATGCTGGTCAATGGTCGCCGCATCGAGTCGAAGTCATTGTTTGCCGCGTTGATGGGAGCTTACAGCGAATTCATGCCGAAAGGCGTTTATCCACAAGGCGCGATCTTCATCACCATTGACCCCGCGCAGGTTGATGTCAATGTCCATCCGGCCAAATCTGAGGTGCGTTTCGCCGATGAAAGAGCCCTCTTTCATGTGCTTTATCATGTCGTGCATGAAGCGCTGCTCAAAGATCGCGCGGTACCCGGCTATGTGGAAAGTCGCGCGGCCGAGGCGCGCGGATTCTCTTCGCGAGATCAGCGGACCGCGGCCAGTCGAGATGCCCTGCGCGATTATTTCACCGGACGGGGTCTCGATGGCGACCGTACTGAGAGATCGCTGGGGGCACTCTTCGATCACCCTGATGTAATGAGCCAGTCACCTGCCGGCGAGACTGCTCGGCGGGACAGCCAGTCGACCGCCATCGATCAGCCGTCACAGGTTGTGTCAAAGCAGGTATTCCAGAGCGATGGACTCAGTTTTCAGCAGCTAGCCAACCTCTATATCGTGGTGGTGGCACGCGAGGCCCTGATGGTGATCGATCAGCACGCCGCTCATGAGCGCATTCTGTTCGAGCGGGCGATGCGGGCTTTCAAAGAGGAATCGGTGGTCGGGCAGCGGCTGCTCTTTCCTCTGACTGTGCATCTAGAGCCAGATGACCTTCAGGTTTTCAATCAGGAACAGGGGACACTTGAGCGGTTGGGCTTTCTCTGCCAGGAGTTTGGGCCGCGCCAGATTCAGTTGGAGGCGGTGCCGGCTTTGCTTGGGCAGAAGAATCCGGAGAAGTTCTTCCGCGAGATGCTCGACGATTTCAAAGAGCTTGCCGGCAGCGAAGGCCAGCGTTTTGAGAAGCGCGCCGCCAGTTTCGCTTGTCGGGGCGCAATCATGGCCGGGGACAAGCTTTCCGGCGAGGAGATGCGCCAGCTTTTCCATACCCTGATGGCTGCCGAGAATCCCTACATCTGCCCCCACGGCCGACCGACTATTATCACCCTCAGCAAAGATGAACTTGATCTCAAATTCGGACGCCGTTAGTCTGCCGACAATCCCGGCTATTGTGGGGCCGACCGCGATTGGCAAGACAGGGATTGCGCTGGAGTTGGCCGATCGACTCGAGTTGGAGATTGTCTCCTGCGATTCACGGCAAATCTATAAGTACCTGACTATCGGCACTGCCAAGCCGACCGCCGCGGAGCTTGGGGGCAGGCCCTACCATCTAATCGACTATGTCGAACCGACCGAAGTTTACTCCGCCGCGAAATATCGTGATGCCGCCGAAGCGGTTATTGCCGATTGCCGTTCGCGCGGCAAGCTGCCGCTGATTGTCGGTGGTACGGGGCTCTACTTGCGGGCTCTACGCAGCGGCTTTTTTCGTACACCGCCGCCGGATCTGGACTATCGCGCCGAACTTGA
>JBDRQZ010000228.1:0-4481 GCA_043826025.1 bacterium
GGCTTGACTGCCGGTTGACTGCCGAATCCGGTGGCGATTACCGTCACCCGCACCTCATCTTTGAGTGCCGGATCGATTACCGCACCAAAGATGATGTTGGCATCGGAGCCGGCCGCTTCATAGACCACCGAAGTCGCCTCATTGACCTCAAACAGGGTCAACTCCGGCGAACCGGTGATATTGATCAGCACGCCCTTGGCGCCATTGATATTGACATCATCCAGAAGTGGCGAATTGATCGCCTTCTTGGCGGCTTCATCCGCTTTCTTGTCGCCGGTCGCCGCGCCGCATCCCATCATGGCATCGCCCATCTCCAGCATCACGGTGCGCACATCGGCAAAGTCGCGGTTGATCAGCCCCGGTACCGCGATCAAATCGGAGATACCACGGGTGGCCTGAAACAGCACCTCATCGGCCATCAGGAAAGCTTCGGTGAGCCTGGTGGTCGGCTCGGCGATGGCGAGCAGCTTCTGGTTGGGAATCACGATCAGCGTGTCGACCCGAGTTTTGAGTTCATCAATCCCTGCCAGCGCGCGGTTCATCCGCTTGCGGCCTTCGAATTCGAAAGGACGAGTGACAATCGCGACTGTCAGCGCGCCCAGGTCGCGCGCGATTTCGGCCACCAACGGCGCCCCGCCGGTGCCGGTGCCGCCACCCATACCCGCGGTCACAAACACCATATCGGCGCCCTGCAGAAACTCGGCGACCTCCTCGCGACTCTCCTCCATCGCCCGCTTGCCGACATCCGGGTTAGCGCCCGCGCCCAGACCCTTGGTCACGCTGCTGCCGATCTGAATCCGGTGTTCCGACTTGGAGAACTCCAGCGCCTGTGCATCGGTGTTAATCGAGAGGAACTCCACCCCGGAGAGCCCCTGCTGGATCATGCGGTTGACCGCATTGCCACCTGCGCCGCCGACACCCACAACCTTGATCCTGGCGAAGTTGGTGATCTCATTGGCAAAGTCGAATGTCATGTTTCACCTCGAATCTAGAAATTAAACAAAGAATTAAATACTTTCTCAAGCTTGCTGAAGGCGCGGTTGAACACTCCCGGTTCGCCCTTGGCCTTCTCCGGATGATCCAGTCCATAGCGGACCAGACCAAACGCCGTGGCATACATCGGATTGCTGACAATCGACGACATCCCGGTGAATCCCGCGGGGATTCCAACACGCACCGGCATGTCGAATACCCGCTCGGCCAGCAGATCGACACCGGTCAGCAGAGACCCACCACCGGTCAGCACCACACCGCCGGCGACTGCCTGATAGAAGTTGGTGCGTTTGAGTTCCTTGAGCACCATGCGGAAGATCTCCTCCGCGCGGGGCTCGATGATCCCGGCCAAAACCGCACGCGACACCTCGCGTGGTGGCCGGTCGCCGACAGTCGGCACACTGATAATTTCCTCAGGATCGACAATACTGGTCATTGCGGCGCCGTAGTCGATCTTGATCGCTTCGGCATGATCCGCCGGGGTGCGCAGTCCGATCGCGATATCGTTGGTGATATTGCGGCCCCCGAGCCCGATCACCGAGGTGTGACGGATCGAGGAATCGGTGAACAGCGCGATATCGGTCGTCCCGCCGCCGAGATCGATCAGCACCGTGCCCAGTTCCTCCTCATCGGGAGTCAACACACAGAGTGCCGAAGCCAGCGGCTCCAATACCAGGTCATTGACCTCATAGCCGGCGCGTCGGATCGATTTGTAGATATTCTGCGCCGAGGTAATCGCTCCGGTGACAATATGCACCTCAGCTTCGAGTCGCACTCCAGACATGCCAATAGGGTCTTTGATCCCCCCCTGATCGTCGACGATATATTCCTGCGGCAGAATATGAATCACTTCGCGGTCGGAAGGAATCGCCACCGCTTTGGCTGCGGCAATCACCCGTTCAACATCGTATTCGGAAATCTCATTGTCGGAGCGGCTCACGGCGATCACGCCGCGTGAGTTGATACTCTTGATATGATCTCCGGCGATCCCGGCATAGACCGAACTGACTTCAGCGCCAGCCATCTGTTCCGCCGAGGCGATTGCGCGTTCGATTGCCGCTACGGTCTTATCAAGATTGATCACCACGCCGCGCCGCAGACCCTCCGAGGGCGCAGTACCCACTCCAATTATCTTCTCGTCACCATCACCACCAAGCTGGCAGATCAGCGCACAGATCTTGGTGGTGCCGATGTCGAGTCCGCAAATCAGATTATCAGAGCTCATGGTTGCTCCTTCTATTTGAATCACTTGCTTTCAAAATCGCGATATCGCCGAATCGCAAATCCAGTCGGAGCGCCGGATTGCGATTCCCGGCCAGCACCAACTCCAGCATTTCCAGTTTGCGCTGGTACTCACCCCAGCCTAACTCGACCACCGCCGTGCCCGGCTCCAGCACCAGTTCCAAACCCTGATCCCGGACCAGGATTTCCGAAATCTGCTCCAGCAGCAGCGGTACTCGGTCCTTCATTAAGTTGAGTAACTTTATGGCGGCATGCAAATTAGAATCGTCGACGAAATCATAGTCGGACACATTTTTCATCGCCCCGCCGCGAATCATCGGCAGCGAGGTCAGGGTGTCGCAAGGCGGCAACAACTCGCAGGCGGCGCTCAGCCCGTGCGGCCCGTCGGTGTAGATGTAGCAAACCGGCATCTTCTCCTGCACCTGAACCTGCAAAGTTCCTTCCAAATCAAACCTCACCGAGGCCGACTCTACAAAGGGTCGGGCAATAATCGAGTCGAGTAACGCATCGGTGTCGAAGGCGAAAACATTGCCACCCACAGCCACGCCAAGTGCGGCGGCATCGATTCGCTCGCTGCCGCTGACTTCGACCCCCTGGACTTTCAGGATTGGGTAGCGCTGCAAAGCGAGACAGCCCGCGCCCAGCAGCAGCGCGACCAGAAAGATGATCTTGGGCAGTCGTCGTCGCATGATTTAAAGCGCCTCCACGATGAGCGGTGCGGTACGGTAGATATTGCCTGCCCCGACCGTGAAAATCACATCACCCGGCTCCGCGATTGCCGCAACCTGCGGCGGAATGCTCGCAATATCTTCAACATAGCTCGCCTGTCGGTGTCCAAAGCGCTTGGCCGCCTGGGCAATCAGATCGCTGCTGACGCCGGCAAGCGGCTCCTCGCGCGCCGGATAGAGCTTGGCCAGAATCAGCACATCGGAGGTCAGAAGCGCCTGGGCAAATTCATCGGCGAAATCACGGGTGCGGCTGTAAAGATGCGGCTGGAAAATGACAATCAGTTTGCCTTTGAACGCCTGCCGGGCGGCGGTGAGCATTACTTCAACTTCGGTCGGATGATGCGCATAGTCGTCGTAGACTTTCACGCCACGTTTCTCGCCGATTAGCTGAAAGCGCCGCACGACACCCTGGAAGCTGTGGAGCGCGGCCTCGATTTTCGGCCACTCCAGCTCGAATTCCAGCGCCACCGAGATCGCCGCCAGGGCGTTACTGACATTGTATTTGCCCGGCAGCGGCAAACTCACTCGACCTAGTTTCTTGTCCTCGTGGTGCACCGTAAAGCTGACACTGGTGCCGGAGTGCTCGATTTCGGTGGCACGAGTTTGTGCCTGAGTTTTGAAGCCAAAAGTCCGGATCGGCCGCGCCAATTGCGGGATCAAGCTAACCAGATTGCTGTCATCGAGGTTTAGATGAATCGTGCCATAGAAAGGAACCTTGTTGGCAAACTCGCAGAAGGCGGCTTTGATCTCATCGAGGTCTTTGTAGTAATCGAGATGGTCAGCTTCGAGACTCGTCAACACTGCCACTGAAGGCGTCAACCGCAGGAAAGAGCGGTCATACTCGTCGGCCTCCGCGACCAGATACTCGCCTTCGCCTAGCTTGACTGTCGTCGCAAATGATACCACGCGTCCGCCAACCATGACCGTCGGATCGACCCCGCACTCGACCAGAATATGCCCCAACATCGAAGTGGTGGTGGTCTTGCCATGCGTGCCGGCGACCCCGATGCCGAATTTCATCCGCATCAGTTCGCCGAGCATCTCGGCGCGGCGGATCACCGGAATCTGCCGTTCCCGCGCCGCCTCGACCTCAGGATTGCCATTGTGGACCGCGGAGGAGATCACCACTGCGTCGGCATCGTTAATATTGCCGGCGGCATGCCCCTCATAAACCTTGATGCCAATCTGGGTGAGATGTTCGGTGACTTCGGTCAGATAGAGATCAGAACCGGTAATTCGATAACCCTGATTGTGGAGCACCTCAGCGATACCGCACATGCCGATCCCGCCGATTCCCACGAAATGCAGCTTCTTTACTTTGCCGAGTTTCATCTCCACCCCATGTATTCGCAGATACGCTGCACGATCACCTCAGCGGCATTCAGTCTGCCCAGCGCAGAGGAGGCCATACTCATTTGCAGCAACTGCGTCGGATCATTCAGCAGACTGTCGATGCGCTCGGCCAGACCGAAGTCCGGCAGATCGGAGTCTGCGATCAGTTCGGCGGCGCCGGCCTCG
>JBDRQZ010000229.1:0-2174 GCA_043826025.1 bacterium
GACACCTATATGAGCGACTACAAAGAAGTCGCTGGTGTACTCATGCCTTTCTCGTTGGAAATGAGAGCGAGTGCGCAGCAAGTTGGCGTGATCGCTATCGATTCGGTTCAGGTGAACGTTGAATTGCCGGAGGCGAGTTTCACGATGCCCGCGCCGGCAGCGGAGGAGCCTGCCAAAAAAGATGGGGAGTGATCTTCCAGAAACGGACTTATCAAAGCAAAGATAAGGAAACCGGGGATGCCCGCGCACGTTAGTTAAGGCGTGAGAGTTGGGCATCCCTTTTTCATATCGAGGTAAGGTCTTTGGCGGAGGAGAGGAACATGACAAGGATAGTATGCCGGTGGTTGTCGCTTATCTTGCTGCTGTTTCCGGCAATGTTACCGGCGCAGACAGACAGCACCGAACTTCCGGAACTCGGTTCATACGTTTTTGGCGCCCTCCGAGCGCGCGATATCGGACCTGCGGTAATGGGGGGCCGGATTTCGGCGATTGATGTCGTCAATGAGAACCCCACCACCATTTACGTCGGTGCAGCTTCCGGCGGCATCTGGAAATCAACCGACGGCGGCGTGGAGTTCGAGCCGATTTTCGACAAATACCCACAGTCAATCGGCGCGATCAGGATCGATCAGGCGCGTCCCGACACGGGCTGGGTCGGCACCGGCGAGCCCTGGGTGCGCAACAGTGTGTCGGTGGGCGCGGGCGTCTACCGCACCACTGATGGCGGTCGCAACTGGGAGTTCATGGGGCTGGAGAACACCGAACGGATCGGCGATATCGTGATCGATCCACAGGACCCCGCCACCATTTATGTCGCGGCGCTGGGGCATCTCTGGAATGGAAACCAAGATCGCGGCTTGTACAAGACCACCGATGCCGGTACGACCTGGGAAAAGATTCTCTACGTCGATGAGAATACCGGCTGTACCGATATCGCCATCGACCCGGAAGAGCCGGAGATTATCTATGCCGCGTTCTGGGAATTTCGCCGTCAACCCTGGGGCTTTCACTCCGGCGGCCCCGGTTCCGCCCTTTACAAGAGCATCGATGCCGGCGCGACCTGGAGCAAGCTGACCAAAGGTCTGCCCACCGGTGAGTTGGGACGGATTGCGGTAGCAGTGGCGCCCTCCCGACCCAGCGTGCTCTATGCTGTCGTCGAGGCTGAAAAGACCGGATTCTACCGCTCACAAGACCTGGGCGAGACCTGGGAACGTCGCGAAGGCTACGACTCCAATGTCGAGTCGCGGCCTTTTTATTTCAGCCTGCTGTTGGTCGATCCTACCGACTACAATCGTGTTTACAAGCCGGCTACTTATATGGCGGCCACCAGCGACGGCGGCCAGACCTTCAGTGAGCCGGTCAGTCTGAGCGGAGTGCATCCCGACCTGCACGCACTTTGGATTAACCCCAACAACTCCCGGCATCTGATACTGGGGACCGACGGCGGCATTTATGAATCCGACAACCGTGGCCTGAGCTGGCGCTTTATCAATAATCTGCCGGTAGCTCAGTTCTATCACGTGAGTTGTGACAACGCCGAGCCCTACAATGTCTATGGCGGCTTGCAGGACAATGGCTCCTGGCTCGGTCCATCGAGCAGCCCCGGCGGCATTGAGAACCGTGACTGGCAAAATCTCGGCGGCGGCGATGGCTTTCATGTGTTTGCCGATCCCACCGACTCGACAGTTGTCTACTGGCAATACCAGGGTGGGAACTTGTTTCGCAAGGACCTGAAAACCGGTGAGAACAAGGATATCGAACCGTTGCCCGGCATCGGCGAACCTGAGTATCGCTGGAACTGGAACTCGGCGATGGCGCTCTCGCCGACCGACCCCCGGCGGGTCTATGTCGGTTCGCAGTTCCTGCATCGGACTGCCGACCGTGGCGACACCTGGGTCAAGCTTTCCGGCGATCTCACAACCAACGACCCGAAAAAACAGCGGCAGCGTCAATCGGGCGGTCTGACAATCGACAACACCACTGCGGAGAATCACTGCACGATCTTCACCATCGGCGAGTCTCCACTCGATCCGACACTCATCTGGGTCGGCACCGACGACGGCAATCTGCAGGTCACGCAGAATGATGGCACAAGCTGGAGCAATGTGGTCGGCAACATCGAAGGCTTGCCGAAGAACACCTGGTGCAGCTCGGTCGCGGCTAGTCACCACGAC
>JBDRQZ010000230.1:0-4414 GCA_043826025.1 bacterium
GAATGGCGTAACCGCCTACATCGACGCGAAACTGAATCAACATCTGACCTACTATGGCGATATCAATATCGACTTTATCACCAACCAGCATGGTCAAACCGGGTATCAGATCATGATCGGGCAAGGCTGTGACTCTGGTGAAGAGGGCTGTAGTAGCTGCGGATAAAATAGACCTCGAATCATCTTAAATAGATGTAACCTTGACGGCAGGCGGAGACGACCTGCCGTTTTCTTTTTGCCTGGAGCCGGCAGATCCCGCAACAAGTGCGGGACAAGCGTAGGCATCTGCCGACCACTCGATAGCTGGCTGGTGGCAGGTGCGTGCGCGGCATATGCCCACATCTGTAGCTCTCGGCTGCTTCCAGGAAAATTCCCTTGCATTTTTGTTCAGAACACTAATATTCAGTATACAAAATACTTTATTGGGATGACTAACTGCCTCTATGCTGACAAACGATAGAATCTCAGATGCTGTTTTGACCGCCTTGCGGCAGATCATGCGCGCGATTGATATTCATTCTCGTAACTTGTTGCGGCAGTGTGGGGTAACAGGTCCACAACTGAGTCTGATGCGGATCGTCGAGAGTAATTCCGGACTAACCCAGAGCGCACTCGCCTCACGGCTCAGCCTCAGCAGCGCCACTGTGACCGGGATCGTCGACCGGCTGGAACGCCAGGGATTGGTCGAGCGCAGCCGCAATGGAGTCGATCGGCGCCAAATCACTGTCGGCATCTCGGAACTGGGACAGAAGGTGCTGGACACGGCGCCGCCTCTGCTGCAGGAGAACTTTCTCTCAAGATTCGGCCAGTTACCCGAGGCCGAGCGCGCCGAGATTCTCGCCTCTCTGGAAGCGGTCTCACAGATGATGAACGCGGATCATCTCGACGTGGCGCCGTTGCTTTCGGCCCAGCCTCTGAACGGTAATGAGGAGTTGCCGGCCGGGGATCAACAATCGCGAAAGGATGTCTAAGTGAATAGTAACAAAGCAAATTCGAAAGATGTTGCCGAGGTTCAGATATCTGTATACCGCAACGCGGCAGAATTCCCGCAGTGGTTGACTGTCGACAGTCTTGTCAGCTTCCTCCATGAGGCGTTGAAGCCGTTCAACGACACGCCGGAAGATATAAAGTCGGGCGTCGAGTATGCGCTTTCGGATGAATCGGGGCAGGGCGGATTTGTGCTGGTTGCCGCTGATGGTGAGCGGTTGCTGGGAGCGCTGGTGATGCTCAAAACCGGAATGCGGGGTTACATCCCGGAGAACCTGCTGCTCTTTGTGGCGGTTGATCCGCTGACCAGAGGCATGGGTCTGGGTGGTCGGCTCTGCCGAACCGCTTTCGACACTGCCGAGGGTGATGTCAAACTGCATGTCGAATACGACAATCCGGCCAAGCGGCTCTATGAGCGACTCGGTATGACCAACAAGTACGCCGAGATGAGGTACCACAAGTGAACCAGATAATCGTCAACCTGGAGGCGCTCCGGCACAATCTCAGCCGCATCAACACCTGGATGGGGCGGCAGGGCGCGAGTTGGACGGTGGTCACCAAAGTGCTCTGTGGTCATGCCGACACGCTGCGGGCTCTGCACCTGCTGGGGGTGCGCTCGGTCGGCGAGTCGAGACTGGAAAACCTCGACGATATGCCGATCAACCTCGACCAGCTCGAAACCTGGTTTCTGCGCGTGCCCGATCTCTCCGCGGTCGGCGATGTCGCCCGCTGGGCCGATGTCAGCCTCAACAGCGAGCATGAAGTTATCACGGCGCTCAACGAGGCGGCGCGCAAATTAGGCAAGATACATAAGGTTATCATCATGATCGAGCTGGGCGATCTGCGGGAGGGCATTTTGCCGGGGACCCTGGTCGATTTCTATCAGCGGGTGTTCGAACTTGACCATATCGAGGTGATCGGCGTGGGCGCCAATCTTGGCTGCCTGGCCGGCGTGGTGCCCAATGTCGATCAGTTCATGCAACTGATTCTCTATCGTGAATTGCTGGAGCTGAAGTTCGGCCACAAGCTGCCTCTGATCTCCGCCGGTTCAAGTGTGGTCTTGCCGCTGCTGCTGGAGGGGCAATTGCCGAGAGCGATCAACCATTTCCGCATCGGCGAGGCGATTTTCCTCGGCACCGATCTGGTGAATGGCGGTACCCTGGAGGGCTTGCGCGACGATGTTTACTTACTGCGCGCCGAGATCGCCGAAATCAAAGAGAAGGGTCTGGTGGCGCAGGGTGAAACCGGAGTCAACACTCCGGGCGAAGCCGAATTCGCCACTGAAGCTGAACCGGGACAGCGCGGCTATCGGGCGCTGGTGAGTGTCGGCAATCTCGATACCGATGTCACCGGTCTAAGCCCGATTGATGAGCGATTGCAGGTGGCCGGAGCGAGCAGCGACATTGTCGTGATCAATGTTGGTGACAGCGACCGCAACCTCAAGGTGGGTGACCATATCGAATTCAAGGTTAATTACCCCGCTTTGTTGCGCCTGATGAGCAGTCGCTATGTCGAGAAGGTGCTGACGCCTTCGCTGGCGGAGTTTCGCAGTCATCTCGACGAGCCTCAGCGCATTCTGGAGGCGGCCCTTGACGTGATCGCTGAGCAGGATTCCTGATGCGCGAATTGGTTGAACTGCGCCGGCGACTACATACCCAACCTGAGCTTTCACACCACGAAACAGCTACTGCTGAGATAATTCACTCCTTTCTTTTGCAGAACTCACCCGACGAACTCCTGACGGAGCTTGGTGGTCATGGTTTGGCGGCAGTCTATCGCGGTGAGTTGGAAGGCCCGCAGGTCCTGGTCCGTTGCGAGTTGGATGCATTGCCGATCCCGGAAACGATCGCGCTCGACTATAGCTCTCAATCAGAGCAGGTCGCGCACAAGTGTGGTCACGATGGCCACATGACGATCCTGGCCGGATTGGCGCAGCAGTTCGGCGCCCGGCGTCCGGCCCGGGGATCCGTCGTGTTGCTTTTTCAGCCGGCTGAGGAAACCGGTGAAGGCGCCGCGCTGGTTATCAATGATCCGAAATTTCAGTCGCTGAAACCCGATTTTGCAATAGCACTGCATAACCTGCCCGGGTTCCCACTGGGTGAGGTTGTGCTGCGCGAGGGTTCCTTCGCTTCAGCCTCGACCGGTCTCATCATCAGGCTGCAGGGCAAGACGTCGCATGCCGCCGAACCGCAGCAGGGTCGCAGCCCGGCATTGGCGGTTGCTCAGCTAATCGAGGGATTGAGTTCTTTGCCGCAGTTCCGAACCGCACTACATGAAGCCGCTCAGGTGACGGTGATCCATGCCCGACTCGGTGAGGTCGCGTTCGGTACCTCGCCCGGCGCGGCCGAAGTGATGGCGACCATCCGGTCGCGCACTCCCGAGGTCATGGACAAGCTCACCGCTGAAGCCGCCGAGTTGGCACGGAATATCGGTGCAGCATATGGCCTGACCGTGGAAACCGAGACGACCCAAACCTTTCCCGCAACTATCAATGATCCGCAGGTGGTGGAGGTGATTGCTGAAGCCGCCGCTGACTTGAAGATGAATGTCTACCTCGCACTCGTGCCCTTCGGCTGGTCGGAGGATTTCGGGCATTTCACCGATCGTTTTCGCGGCGCACTGTTTGGTCTGGGCGCCGGCGAACACCACCCGGCGCTGCACAATCCGACCTATGATTTTCCCGAGGAGCTGATCGAACCGGGAATGAAATTGTTCACCCGCATCATTGAGAATCTGTTGAACTAATATCATGTTTGAAACTTCCTGTATTGAACTCAGCAAGAGCGCCCTCTGCAACAATCTCTCATTCCTGCGCAAGCAGATTGGAGACAGCGTGACCATCTCTTCGGTGGTCAAGGGCAATGCTTATGGACATGGCATCGAGAGCTTCGTGCCGTTAGTGGAGGAATGCGGGGTACGACATTTCTCGGTATTCAATGCTTCCGAGGCCTTTGAGGTGAGCCAGTGCCTGCGCCGCAAGAGTGAGATCATGATCACCGGCTGCGTAGCGGGTGAAGCGCTGGAGTGGGCAATCGGCGAGGGCATCTCCTTCTATGTCTATGATCTGCACCGCCTGCAGGAGTCGTTGGCGGTCGCGCGGCGGTTGAATAAACAAGCCCGCCTTCATCTCGAACTGGAGACCGGTCTCAATCGCACCGGCCTGAAGAAAGATGAACTGGCCCAGGCGGTGGAAGTCATCGGGAAGAATCCCGAGACACTGGAAGTTGTCGGGGTTTGCACCCACTATGCCGGCGCGGAAAGCATCGCCAACTACAAACGAATCATGGATCAGATTAAAGTCTTCAACCGGCGTTGCGATTTTCTCGCGGCGCAGAGTATCAAGCCGGGATTGCGACACAGCGCAGCCTCGGCGGCAGCATTGGTCTATCCGGAGACGCGGATGGATCTGGTTCGCATCGGCATTGCG
>JBDRQZ010000231.1:0-3093 GCA_043826025.1 bacterium
CGACGCCACGACGATTCGGTATGTGAACTACTTCGGCGGCGTTGTCGAGATCATATGCTATTACGAACTCGAGCGAATGGGTGACATCAACCTCAACGGCATAGACAACGAAATCGCTGACCTGATTCTCTACTCCCGTTACTTTCTCCAGGGCGACTCGGTGTTCACTATCAATAAGCCTGAGCAGATTCTCGCATCTGATGTCAACAGTGACGGCTACTACCTGACTATCGGGGATCTGGATTATCTCGCGCGGATCATCACCGGCGATGCGTTGCCATACCCGCACCTGAAACCCTTTGGTGAAGCCGTAAGTGCCAGATTTACAAATGGTCAACTGACAACTGAGAGCAGCGCTGAAATCGGCGCGATTTGGGCGCAGTTCAATGTGACCGGTGACTATGCCATCCAGAACCACACCGAGATGACGATCGAATCAAACTTGCAGGATGATGTTCTGAACGTGCTGGTCTGGTGTGGAACAACCAATTACGATTTCACGAAATCTATTTCATCTGGGAACAGTGACATTTTCACGATCAGCGGTGGTGGTGAGCCTCGACTGCTCTATCTTGAAGCCAGCGATTATGAGGGCAACCTGATGACGGTGACGGTGCAGACGGCGGAGGGGGTCATCACGTTCACACCTGAGAGGAAGGAGTGGTAGGTCAAGCTCTCTTGGAGCTTGACGATCCCGCTGAAGCTCCCACAGCAAGCTGTGGGTTACCGGTTTCCTCATCAGTCAACATAGCCTGAAACCCGGACGAACGTCCGGGCCACCCGCCGAGATTGCTTCGCTACGCTCGCAATGACATGTGGGCGGCAGACCCCGGATCGAGTCCGGGGCAGGCTGTCCTCGTCTGCCCACGGCTCAAAATGAGACAGCCGCCGTGCGACGAATCACACGGCGGTTGAAGTCACCACAAAAGGGAGGGGAAATCTATCTAATCGTGCCGACGTAATGAGCCGTCAACTGACGATCCCGCACCCGCGGATCGGTATAGCTCGGCAACAGCATCGGTGCGACACGGTCGCCTTCGATCCCGGCAGCCGCAACTTCCTGATTGTACTTCTCAACGTGTGAGAGTGTCAACTGACTGCCCTTGGCTTTCTCGCGTGAGTACTCGGCTGCACTCTTGCCGGCGATCCGGCCGAAGACCATGATGTCGAGCAGCGAGTTGCCCATCAAGCGGTTCTCGCCATGAATCCCACCACCGACCTCACCGGCGACAAACAGCCCCGGCACCTCGGTCTCGCCGGTGCTCCTGAACTCCAGCCCACCATTTTGGTAATGCAGAGTCGGGTAGATCAGCATCGGTTCTTTGGCGATATCGATTCCGAAGCGCTCGTAGAGAATGTGCTTACCGGGGAATTCCCGCTCCACTGTGCCCTCGCCGGCGAGCATTTCGATCATCGGCGAGTCGAGCCAGATACCCAGCTTACCGGTCGGCGTCGGCACTCCCTTGCTCTTGCTGATACACTCTTTGATAATCGCGGCAGCCTCAACATCGCGTGGCTCCCGCTCATTGACAAACTGCTGCCCCTCGATATTGACCAGATTCGCACCCGAACCACGGAATTTCTCAGTGATCAGAATACCTTCAGCCTGTTCCGGGAAAACAATCCCGGTCGGGTGATACTGCACCGTGTGCAGGAAACAGACCTTCACCCCGGCGCGATACCCGATGACAATACCGTCAGCAGTCGCGCCGTAGTGGTTGGTCGTCATAAAGCCCTGAATGTGCAGCCGACCACAACCGCCGGTCGCCAGTACCACCGACTTGGCCTTCACCACGAGGTATTCTTCGGTCTCCATGTTATAGAGCACCGCCCCGGCGGCATGACCATGCTCGTTGAGGATCAACTCGACAGCCGGCGAGAATTCGATCACGGTGATGTCCTGCACTCGGTTGCGAGCTTCATCGCGCACCGTGCGCATCATTTCCGCGCCGGTGATATCAGCGGCGAAATGCATCCGCTTGCGACTGGTGCCACCACCATGAATCGTCTTCAGCGTGCCGTCAGCAAACTTGGAAAAATTGCAGCCCAAGCCCTCAAGCCACTTGATCACATCGGGAGCTTTGGTGACCAGTGTCTCGACCAGCTCCGGCGTGTTTTTGAAATGGCCACCACCCATGACATCGAGATAATGGTAGTAAGGGGAATCCTTGTGGCCCTTGGTCGCAGCCTGGATGCCGCCCTCAGCCATCATCGTGTTCGCATCGCCATGACGCAGCTTGGTGGCGATAATCACTTTCGCGCCCTGCTCCTGCGCCAGCAGTGCCGCCGAAGTGCCCGCACCGCCGCCGCCGATGATCAGCACATCGGTCTCATAGTCGACCTTGGCGAGATCGATATCGGCGGGATTGACCCGGCTGCGCGCTTCCAATATGTCGGCCATCTCATGCGCGATCCGGTACCCTTTGCTGGGTCCGACTTTGACCTCACGACGACCTTCCTCTTTGACATCGGGATGGTAGTGGAGCATCTCCGCCCGTTCATCGAGACTGAGAAAAGGCACCTCTTCATTGCGTTTCTTGCGCTCGACTCGCTCGGCGCGCGTGCTCTCGACAACCTTGATCAGCTTCTTAAGTTCTTCTGGATATGGCATATTCTACCTCTGATCTCCTTCGCCGCCTACAGGCAGTGAGCCTCTTTGGGGGTCCAGTCATCGCCCGCGGTGGCGGGCTCCAGCTCGCGCTGCTGATAGAGCTGCTTGAGCGAGTTCTCATCCGATGCCTTAAGGCCGGCCAAACATTCGTTGAACCGACCGGCCTCGATATTGGCAACCATGGTGGCCAGATGCTCGGCGCGTGGGGTCAGATAAGCGCCATTGAGACGGCGCGCCAACTGACCGATATGATACTGCGGCATCTCCGCCATACAGCGGCTGGCGCAAAGGCCGCACTGGATACAGTCGAAACTGATTTCGGCGGCTAACCGCAGATCGCCCCGTTTGACCGCGGCGATATAGTCCATCACCTGGACATCCATCGGGCAGACCTTGGTGCAGGCATTGCAGGCCACGCAGCGGAAGACCTCCGGATAGAGCGTGTGGACCTCTTCGGCGAGACCATGCAGTTCCTGAAAGTC
>JBDRQZ010000232.1:0-2839 GCA_043826025.1 bacterium
GCGATTTGGATCACCGCCGTGGAGCTAGTGTCATCAATCGGAATCGGCCCGCCGGCGTAGGGTGTGAAAGCGACAATCGGGTATGAGGGGTAGTCACTGTTGTCGAAGATCATTCCGGCGATGGTCGCCGGGTCGGAGCTACCCCACCAGTTGTTGGAGGCGTTGATCACGGTCACCGAATCGCTGCTGGTTTCAGCGCGGAAGGCGAAACCGCCATTGTCGATCAGGTTGGATTTGGTCACCGAACCCGTCGGTGTTATCGTGCAGTGTCAGCCACCGGTGTAGATGTGAACGCCATCGACTTTGTGACCTTCGATCTGGCAGTTGTCGATGTCGAAGCGTGGTTGGTAAGACTGGAAACCGTAGACGTTGAGCCCGTATTCGCAATCCTGCAGGCGTGAGTGCTGCGCCTCAACAGCGCCGAATTTGTAAACGAAGATTGCGGTCCCGGTGCCGCTGGACCCTGCTGTCGATTGCCGGACCGTACAGCGGTCCAGTCGGGTGACCAGGTTATCTGCCGCGGAGTCTGTATAGACATAGACCCCGCGAGAATAGAAATTCTCGATGGTGCAGGACTCGAGCGCGACCTCGGTGCTCCGCACGTAAATCGCGTCGAGAGCGTAGCGCACCGCACAGTGGCGCAGCAGGCAGTCGGTGGCCCCGCGAATTTCGAGTCCCGACCAGCCGGAGGCAACCGGCGAGCCACCGCTGGTGTCGGCGGCCGAGCTGAAGATTATCGGCGCGTCCGAGTCACCCAGAGCTTGCAGCCGGCCTAGGGTCAGCAGCCTCATATAGGGGTCGAACAGCATTACCGTACCCGGCTCGATTGTCAGGGTCGCCCCGATTTGCACGGTTACTGAAGAGCCAACATGAATCGTGTCGGTAGCGCTCCAGGTTGTGTCATTGACAATATTCCCACCGACCTCGACCCAGGCGACTGTTTGAGTCGAGCAGAGCAGAAGCCCCAAGGCGAGGCAAAGGCAGCTTAGTCGAAAGTTCCTTGTCATGATAATCGCTCAGGTCTCTTTCTGCGGTCTGCGCAGCGCGCTACCGGCAGTGCAGATTTGCTTTACCAAACATAGGCGAAATCGGTGATTTTGCAAGCGCTTTCACTGGCAATCGGAGAGTACGCGAGCTATATTGGCGAAGTCGAAGCCGTAACCGGAGGCAACTACAAATGGGCTCCAAATCAAGTATCTGGATAATCTCAATCGCACTCACGCTGGGCTTGCTGCTGGAGCTTGGCTGCAGCGATGATGATGTCGCCGACCCTGACAACCAGGCGCCGGTGATTCAATCGGTATCAGCCGAACCCGACACCTTCGTCGCTGACGATGTCGTCAGAGTTACTGTTGTCGCCAGCGATCCCGATGGCGATCCGCTCAGCTATGACTGGGAGGTGCATGGCACCTCATTCATGGCGGTCTTTGCCAGCGGGAGCATGATCGATGTCAGTAATTGCTGCCATATCGAGGCGATCGAGAGCGGCTGGGTCGTGGCGCTGGTCAGCGATGACAACGACGCCACCACGCGCGATAGTGTGCAGGTCTGGGTCAGTCCGCGAGAGTGACATTGATCGTGCTGGTGAAAAAGGCCGCGATTTTCCTTGTTATGTTCTATCTGCTCGGCGCGGCTGTGGCGTCGGCGCAGAATTGCTGTGCGCCGGCAGTGCCGCAGCAGGGTGTGGTGGGCGAGACCGTTGCGCTACCGCATACTCTCGAAGTCGGATTGTATTTCGAACTGCTGCGTTCCCGCAATCTTTACCATGGCTCCGAGCAGATCGATGACCCGGCCCAGATCGAATCCGATTGGCAGCGCGCCTCGCTGGCGCTCGCCTATGGTTTGAGCAAGCGCTTCAGTCTCGGTGTGGTGCTGCCGCTGGTCTGGAAAGAGAAGAGCAAACTGCTGACCAGTACCGCTTCCCGGATTACCAACAGCAGTGACGGTCTTGGCGATCTGATTTTGCAGGCGCGCTATGCGCTCTCGCCCCGCAACTGGTCGAATGTCCGGGAGCTGTCGGTTGGTCTCGCGGTCAAAGCGCCGACCGGAGCCACCGATGTCCGCGAATATGGGCTACTCTTGCCGCAGGAGCTGCAACCGGGGAGCGGTTCCTGGGATTTCTATGGTTCGGCCTCTTACTATCAGGGCTGGGTACCGGCCGACATTCTCCTCTCGGCGACCTACGCATTGAGCACTGAGCATGAGGGCTACCGTTTCGGCAATCAGTTCTCTTTTCTGCTCTCCGGCATCAAACATCTGCATGACAGATTCGATCTTTCGCTGGCGATCTCCGGCGCGCTCAAGGCCAAAGATGACGATGGCGGCGAGCTGCTTGAATCTACCGGCCGCGAGCAGGTTTGGATCGTGCCGGGGTTGCAGTATGTCATTCTCTGGGAGAAGCTGCGTCTCTTCGCCTATTTCGAGTTGCCGGTCTACCAGCATTTCAACGGCATCCAGCTTGGCTCCGATTACAATCTCAGATTCAGCCTTAACTACGCGTTGCCGCTCGGCTCGGAATAGCCGGGTAAAAGCCGGGATCCCGCAAGCCCACAAATGCGATTGACAGAATCGCACCTCCGGCGTTTGTTCTTCGTAAAAGATAGTCAGAGAACGTAATCTGGAGTGAGAAACTCCGGAATGACATTTCTTGAAGGAGAAACCGATGCCGCTCACAGTTGACAAAGTCGATCAATTCCTCACCTGGTGGAAAGGTGAATCCGCCTCGACTCAGAAGATTTTCGACGCCCTGACCGATGAATCGCTGAAAACTGAATTTGCCGATGGTCACCGCACGCTGGGCCGGGTCGCCTGGCACATTGTCACCACCTACCCGGAGATG
>JBDRQZ010000233.1:0-3650 GCA_043826025.1 bacterium
AGGGCTTGATCCTGATCGAGAAAGGCAAAATCGGCGAGGATGAGTTGATGGAGATCGTGCTCGAGGCGGGAGCGACCGATATGGGCCTGCAGGACGATGTCTATGAGATCACCATGCCGCCGGACGCTTTCGACGACGTGCATGGCGCGCTGGAGGCCAAGGGTATCGAAATGGTGTCGGCGGAGGTCACCCTGGTGCCGCAGAACACGGTTAAACTCGAGGGCAAGCACGCCGAGCAGATGATCCGACTTTATGAAGCGCTCGACGATAATGAAGATGTGCAGAATGTCTACGCCAATTTCGATATTGATGATGACCTCCTGGAGCAGTTGAGTGCCTGATGCGGATTCTCGGGATCGATCCCGGTCTCCAGGTTACCGGTTTTGGTCTGCTTGAGGCAGAGGGCGATTCCATCACCTGCCACGAGTGTGGCACAATCACAACGTCTGCGGGGGCGATGGCGTCACGTTTACGCACGATCTTTTTGGGTGTCCGCGAGTTACTCGAGCGTTTCGAGCCACAGGAAGTGGCGATCGAGGAAGGTTTCTATGGCCGCAATGTCAAAGTTGCGATGGGGTTGGGGCAGGCGCGCGGTGTGGTGCTGCTGGCCTGCGCACTTGCCGGCCTGCCGATTGTCGAGTATTCGCCCCGTGAGGTCAAGCTCTCTACCGTCGGCAATGGCGCGGCATCCAAGGAGCAGGTCAGCTTCATGATCACCTCACTTTTGCGGCTGGCGGAGCCACCCGAGCCGCTTGACATTTCCGATGCGCTGGCAGTAGCATATTGTCATCTCCAGCGACGAGGACAGAAAGTATGATTTCTTCACTGACCGGCTCTCTGACGCGCAAAGCGGCTGATGGAATCGAAGTCACGGTCAACGGCATCGGCTACAAACTGGCGATCCCGCTCTCGACCTTTCGGGTGCTGCCGGAACCATTCGAGCAGGTGAGATTGTTTACCTATCTGAATGTCAAGGAAAACGCGCTTGAATTGATTGGTTTCGCCACCGAGCCGGAACGAGACCTGTTTGAGTTGCTTATCAGTGTCTCCGGGGTTGGTGTGAAACTGGGACTGACCATCATGTCGGGGATCGAGTCGGAAGAGCTGATGCAGGCGATAGTAAGTGAGGATAAAGTCAGTTTGTCCCGTATCTCCGGGGTGGGCGCCAAGACCGCCGGCAGGTTAGTCTTGGAATTGAAAGAGAAAGTTGCTAAGATATGCTCTCTGGCGGCAATCGCGACCGGGGGCGCAACCTCGAAAAGCCAGGAAGCGATCATGGCGCTGGAGGCGCTTGGCTATGGACGCTATGAGGCCAAGCGTGCCGTGGATGTCGCAATCCAGGGATTAGGTACTGAAGTTAGCGCTGAAGAGCTTATCCGTGCGGCGCTAAAGGTGTCTGTTTGAGGCGATCTGAGTTTTGAGCGAACGAATCACAACCCCACAGGTGCTTAGCGGCGAGGCCGATTTCGATGCCAGCCTGCGGCCGACACATTTCGAGGAATTCATCGGTCAGGGCAAGGTGGTCGAGAATCTCAAGGTCTTCATCGAAGCGGCCAAGCAACGGGGTGAACATCTCGATCATGTGCTGTTCTACGGGCCGCCGGGATTGGGCCAGACCACGTTGGCCCATGTGATCGCCAACGAGTTGGGTGTGGGGATCAAAGCGACCTCCGGGCCGATACTGGAGCGCGCCGCCGATCTGGCGGGCATTCTCACCAACCTCAAGGAGCGGGACTGCCTTTTTATCGATGAAATCCACCGAATCAATCGGGTCGTGGAGGAGTATCTCTATCCGGCGATGGAGGATTTCAGTCTCGATATCATCATCGACCGCGGACCGGCGGCGCGCAGTGTCAAGCTGCCGCTGAAGGGTTTTACTCTGATCGGGGCGACAACGCGGGCAGGACTGTTGACCTCGCCTCTGCGGGCGCGGTTCGGCATCGTCGGCAGACTTGATTACTATGGCGCCGAAGATATCGAGTACATCATCCGCCGCTCGGCGCGGCTGCTCGAAGTGGAACTCGATCAAGATGGCTGTGAACAGATCGCCCGACGTTCGCGCGGGACGCCACGCGTTGCCAATCGCCTGCTGCGGCGGTTGCGGGATTTTGCCCAGGTCAAGGGTGATGGCTGCATTACCGGTAGGTTAGCCGCCGACAGCCTGGACAGCCTCGATGTCGATCATCTGGGCCTTGATGACATGGACAAGCGCATCCTGCGCACGATAGTCGAGAAATTCCAGGGTGGGCCGGTGGGTTTAAGTACCCTCGCGGTGGCGGTCGGCGAGCAGGGTGAGACCATCGAAGAAATCTATGAGCCCTTCCTGATTCAGGAAGGATTGTTGCAACGAACACCGCGAGGACGGGTCGCGACCACTGCGGCGTACAAGCATTTGAAGTATAAACGGGACGACACCGAGCAACCGCGCCTGCTTTAGGGAAAGGCGGAGGAAACAAGAGACCTGCAAGCTTTATGGACAAGATAACTTATACACTACCTAAAGAACTGATCGCGCAGTTTCCCTCGGATCAGCGCGATGGCTGCAAGTTGCTCCATCTCGAGCGCGACTCCGATAAGCTCAGTGAATATGAATTCGGCGATTTGACCAAGCTGCTCGGTGAAGGGCACCTGTTGGTGATTAATGACACCATGGTCCGCAAGGCCCGCTTGTTCGGGGTCGGTAGTCAATCGGGCCGCAGGTGTGAGCTGTTCCTCTTGGAGAAGCTCAGCGATGAAGAGTGGATCTGTATGGCGCGACCCGGCAAGAAGGCGAAGGTCGGGAATCGTTTTTATCTCTCGGCCAAAGAGTATTGTGAAGTGCTGGAAGTATTGCCGGATGGTTCCCGTCGGGTCAACTTCGTTGGCGCCAGCGCTGATGATCTGATGGACAAGTATGGGCACATGCCGTTGCCGCCCTATATTCGGCGTGAGGACATCGCGCTCGACAAGAAGATGTATCAGACAGTCTATGCGCGCGAGGGGTTTTCAATTGCCGCACCGACTGCAGGACTGCATTTCACTGAGAAGCTGCTCGACAAACTCAAGCAGAAGGGCGTGGAGATCGTCAATATCCGTCTCGATGTGGGCCGGGGTACCTTCAAGCCGGTTGAGGCCAAGAGCTACGAGCGACACAAAATGGATGCTGAAGAATACTGGATCGACAAGAAAGCGGCGAAGGCGATCAACAAGGCACGTAAAGATGGCCGCAAGATTGTCGCGGTCGGAACCACTGTAGTTCGAGCGCTGGAATCCAGCGTCGCAAAACATGGTGAGGTCAAGGCAGAGCATGACGAGACCGAGCTGTTCATCTATCCCGGTTATGAGTTCAAAATCGTCGATCAACTGATCACGAATTTCCATCTTCCCGGTTCGACCCTGCTGGCGATGGTCGCCGCGCTCTCCAGCCGCGATCAGATCCTGCAGGCTTATGAGTTTGCAATCAAGAACGGCTATAGATTCTATTCCTATGGCGATGCGATGTACATCTCATGAGTGATAACTATGCAATAATCGTAGCTGCCGGCGCGGGAACACGTTTGCCCGGAGCCGTAGCCAAGCAGTTTCGACCGTTGGCGGAAAAGCCGCTGTTGGCCTGGACTCTGGCAGCCTTCGACAATGCGTACGGAGATGCCATAAGCTTCGCAGACCGC
>JBDRQZ010000234.1:0-4297 GCA_043826025.1 bacterium
CCGAACTGTACGCCGGCTGGGACGGGAAAGGCCGCCGGCCTGCCGATGGGTGAATGCGCTCATCTTGCCGGCGATCCGGACTGTCCGATACGGGAGTGCCGGACCCGCTGGCTGGTCGGATCGACAACAGGCGAACCGTTCACACCCGGTCCGATTCCGTCGCTGATCCTGGACATTCTGGAAACATGGGCAGGCGACTGGTTCACCCCGGATCAGATTATCAGCCATTCGACACGCATCCGGCCGGGCATTGACCCGTGGTCGGTGCGGATTGCCATTCTCCGTGTTCAAACAAACGGGGGCGGCTGGTTCGGCAACGGCCGTCAGCCCGGCTCAGCATTTTGGATGAAAGTTGAAACCCGGCCGGACAGCCGGTTCTCAACTTCCACCGATTTCGGGTTCATGCTCCGTGTTCCCCAACGGGGTTGACTAACCTGACATGTATTATGTTTTCCGCATGGATTCCGTGTATGTTCCGATCGCCAAGCTTGACGACGAGCAGCGCCTGTTCGGCGGCTGGGCTTACGTTGCCCGTCTGCCCGATGGGACGTTGGTGGAGGATCATTCCGGTGATGTGATTGACACGCCGGAAGCCTGGGATGCCCTGGTGAAAGCGTTTGTTCGTTACGCGTTGGTTGGCCGTACCGGCGATCTGATGCATTCAGAGTTCGAAGCTGCGGATCTGGTCGAAATGGCCTGGTTCGACAAGACGAAACGGGAGATGCTTGGCCTGCCGGAAGGTGTGCTTCCCGACGGCATCTATGTGAGTTTCAAAGCAAGAGAGTCCCCTTCCGGTGAGCGTTTGTGGAAGGGTGTGAAGTCAGGTCGGATCCGTGCCCTGTCGATTGTCGGCCAGGGAATCTACGAGGAACTGGATGATGAGACGATTGAAAATTGAGGAGATTGATAGTGTCGGTGCGGTGGTCGAGGGTGATACTCCGCCTGCGTCGCTGCTGTTCTGGAAGCGTAGAAAGGCCCCTGTCGGGGGCGTACCCGAGAAGGGGGTGTTTGTGGCAGAAACCGTTGAGCCTGAAGAGCTGGTGAAAGACGCTCCTGTCGAGGAGATCGAAGCTGAGGCTGTTAGTGAGCCTGTCGAAGCTGTCGTTGAGATCGAAGAGGTGTCGAAGCAGGTGGAGGAGATTGCGAAGATCTCTGCTGAGCGTGACGCTGCTATACCAGCTTTGGCTGAGGAGGTTGCGAAACGTCAACGATCCGAATGGGTTGAGAAGGCGAAGCCGTTCGAACTGCTTTTGGGTTCTGCCGAGACGATCGGCCCGGCCCTCGGGAAGATCGCCGACGCTTTGCCCGAAGAGTACGCACGCCTGGAGGCAGCGTTCAAAGCAGCGTTGGCCCGTCAGGATCTCACGAAGATTCTCGGCGAAGTCGGCAAGGATTCCGGTGCCACGGGCACACCCAACGAAAGACGGGACAGCTGGGTGAAAGAGTTCCGTATGCTGCATCCGGACATTACGGTTGAGAAGGCCCGGGCAATGTTCTGGACAGAGCATCCTGAGGCTAAAACAGAGTCTAGGGAAGCGTAGAAAGAGGGGTAGAGAATGGCAGTTAGCCAGTCTCCTATGATTGTCAATTTCAAGTCGGCCACGACTCTGAGCACAGGGTCGCAGTATTGTGTTGCCTGGCAGACTGCGGATATGACGCCGGGCACGGTCGGTGTCGGCGACCCGGCCACTACTGCTGCGGCTGCGAAGCCGGTCGGCGTGTACTACGGTGACGGCACCAAGTCAACTTCAACAGATCATGATGCGATTCCGGTCGCTATCAGCGGCATTCTGAAACTGCGTTGCGCAGCTTCCACTGTGACCGCAGGCGAGGTTCTCGGCATGTCGTCCAACGGTTTGGGCTGCACTCCGACCACGAACATGTGGGTTATCGGCCGGCAGGTGGGCGGCACGTCCGGCGCTGCGAACCATGTTGTCGAAGTGCAATGGTATGGCGGCATTCCGCTCATCTATTCGAGCCGTCTGATTTCGACCACCTAACATTGTTTTACGGAAAGGGGTTTTAAATGGCAGGAGCACCCAATCCTGGGGATGTGCATGTTGACAGTTCGCTGACGGACTTCAGCGTCGCATATTTGAATGATTCTGCTGCGAGTATTGCCCGCCGGGTTTTCCCGGTTATCGGCGTTCCTAAGCAGTCGGATAAGTATTTCGTGTACGCGGCTGCGGACACGTTGAGAACAGACGCTGCGAAGAGGGCGCCGGGCACAGCGGCTGCGGAACGAAACTGGAATCTGAGCACAGCGTCCTACTATGCGGACGTGTACGCTTTGGCGTTCAACATTTCGCGACAGTTGAAAGCTAACGCCGATCCGGCTATTGATCCGGAAGAGGATGTTGTCCGGCTGCTGTTGCAGGACATGCTGATCCGCGAAGAAATCGACTTGGGCGCTGTCGCGTTCGCCAATCTGTGGGGCACGTATGGTGCGCCTGGCACAGTCTGGTCGAATGCCGCATCCTATCCGATCAACGACCTGTCCACCGCCATTCGAACGGTGCTGCTTGCTACTGGTAAGCGGCCGAATGTGATGGCGTTGGGTGCGGACACCTGGTATAAGGGCCTGTCGATCCATGAGGATATTGTGGACCGGCTGCCCGACAATTCGGCACGCATCATCTCGAAAGAGTTCATCGCTAATCTGATGGGCTTCGACGAGGTGGTCGTTTCCGAAGTGGTGTACAACAGTGCGGCTGAGGGTATCGCAGCTTCCAACGCGTTCGCTGCCGGTGCCACGTCGGCGTTCATCGCCTATCGTGCGCCTGTGGCCGGTTCGATGGTTGCCACCGCCGGTGCCACATTCGTCTGGCAAGGGCTTCTTGGAAGCGCTGCTGGCGTTCAGGTGAAACGGTACGATGTGCCGAAGGACGATGCGTATCCGCGGCTCGAAGTGGAAATGGCCTACGATCATAAGGTGATCGGTTCGGCTCTCGGCTACCTGTATCACACTACGGTGACCTGATGGCTAGGGCTGCTAAGACCGTGGACAGCGGCGGACTGTACGAGGTGCGCCGGGATTTGGATTGCGGCGTTAAAACGCTTCGACGGGGCAGCCGTATCAGTCTTGCAGAGTTGGAGCGGCTTCTCCCAGGTAAGGCGGGGCCGCTTCGGCGTACCGGTTTGATCCGTCCTGTCGGCGAAACCGACCATGAGCGTCATAGCGCGAAGCGTGACGAATGGCAGCAGCGCAGACAGGCGGCCAATAGGGCAGGTGTTGCGAGCATGAGAGGCACGGATGAGCAGGAACAAGTTTAAATTCAAAAGGCAAATTATCGCTGCGGGTGGTATCACGTCGACCGGCAAATTGCAGTTCGACGGGGCTTCGACGTTTGCTGGCGCGTTGACTGTGACTGGCGCGTTGACACAGACTGGTGTTGCAACGTTCGCTGCGGCACCGGTTTTTTCGGCGGGCATTTCGGCGCTGGCCGCGCCGATCGTCGCCGGCACCGGAGGCTACTTCGCCGATAATGTGCAGTCACTTACTGATTATGCTGCGCTGACAGACACTGGTGGCAGCAGCAAAGCCGGATTCCAGGCTATCCTGGGATATGGGATCACAAAGATCTCGGTCACTGGGACGAGCGGCACCACCGCTGGGAGCACAGCGAACGATCTGGTGTTCAAGCTGAATCCGCCGATCGCGGCCGGCGTGAGCAAACGCATTTACGTCACCGGAACGTCGGCTTCGACGAAGGTGGTGTCGATCCGAACGGCAACGTCGACGCACGTGTTTTTCGGTTCGACAAAAAACTCGGTCGCATGGACGACGACAGTGAACAATCTCGGCCACGGTTTTCCGCTTCTGCTGGACGGCCTCAGCGTCTCCCAGTGGGCTTTGCGGGGTTTGCCCGGGGTTCCGTCCACAGCGTCGGCTATCGCCGGGGCGACGGCATAAAGGGAAGGGTACTTTCAGATGACGACCCAGGAGCATGGGCAAAGCAAGCGTATCCGCAGGGCGGCTGGGACCCCCGTTGGGGCTGGGGGTCCCGCCGTCCCTATCGCACACGAATATCCTGTACGATCCAAGGATAAGGTGGCTATTGTCGGTTTCGCCGACGGGCACCGGCATTTGGCACCGTTCGACAATCCTGAGTTTGAGATTTGGGGTTTGAACCGTCTGCACGCCGCGTTGCCAGGCAGGTATGATCGCTGGTTTGAAATCCACGATCTCGGATTGTATCTTGGCGATAAGGGGCAGCCGGTTGATACGGAGCATCTGGAGTTTCTGAGATCGTTCGCCGGTCCGGTGTATTTGAGACCGCAGGACATGGGCAGGATT
>JBDRQZ010000235.1:0-16672 GCA_043826025.1 bacterium
AATTATGCCCCGGTAGATATCGAAAGTCTTATTGCGATAATAACCGAAAAAAGGATCGGTGGGGCGCAACATATGGGCGGTACAGGCATCGACCAGCTCCTTACCGGAGGAACCGATGAAGAAATAACACTCACCGCGCCGGGTCAGTAGCTTCTCCTCGATCAGGATCCGCCGCGACTTGATCATTATATCGAAGATCTTTTCTAATTCACTTGCCGACAGACCGGAGTATTCGGGCAGAGGGCGGTCGCGATCGGTGATATATTCCCCGGAGGATGAGAAACTGCCTACCCGTTCCAGTATCTCCTTGATTTCCAACTCTACCTACCTTTCCTGAGCATCGTTTTCAACTGAGAGAAGATACGCAACCTCCGCACTTTTCTCTAGTATTATCAGCCCTAAATCGTCGCTCCCGTCGCCAGCCTGCTGCCCAGCGCGAAAGCCGCCTCCAGCACTTCCGGCTCGGCTTCGGCGGCCCCCAGGCGCGATGAGCTATGCGCGTAGGTCAGCTTCCCGACTTTCTCGATCCCCAGCCAGACAAACATTCCGCCGATCACCCGTTCGGCGACATCGGTTTTCTGGCGCTCGCCGCCGACCAGGATATAAGCGCCTCTGCCGCCGGGCAAACTAGCGGTATCGAAAGTCATCCCTTTTCCGGTGAATACCGGTGGCCGCAGACAGTTCGTGCGGTCGATAAAAAGCTTGGTCTGGGCGGAGACACTGTCAAAAAAGATCGGGCTGGCAATCAAGATCGCATCGGCACTGACCAACTGCTCCAGCCAGGGATAGAGGTCATCCCGGAAAAGACAGGGGGTGGGCGCCGGGCTGACGCCACATGATTGGCAGGGGATAATGTCGAGATCGTTTAGTCTGACAGAAACAACCTCAGCGTCAGGCGCTACCGACTGAAACCCTTCGACAACTTTTTCCGCCAGAATCTCAGTCGAGCTGCCCTGCCGGGGGGAGCCATTAACTACCAGCAGCTTCATCCTCTTCCACCAGCCTCAGATACTCAGTTTCCAACTTATCCTTCTCGGCTTGCGCCTCACGCTTCATCTCCTCCCGCCGGGCCAGCTTCTCCCACTCTGAGGCGTTCGCCGGGTCCTCGAACTGCGCCTGCAAGCCCATTATGCGCGCTTCCTGCTCCGGAATCAAGCTCTCTAGTTCCTTGATCCGCTTGCGCCGCGCTGAACGGATGTTCTTTTCCCGTTTCTCCAGCCGATAGGAGTCGCGTTTGTCGGTCTTGTCGATTCTCTCGCGTTGCGGTTGTCGCGACTCGCGCCAGTTAATGTAGTTGCTGTAATTACCGGGGCGATCATGAAGTTGCCCCGCTTCGATTGCCAGAATGCGACTCGCCACCTGGTCGAGGAAGTGCCGATCATGGCTGACAAACAGCAGGGTGCCGTCATAGTCGAGCAATGCCCGCTGCAGCGCTTCCAGCGAGTTGATATCGAGATGGTTGGTCGGTTCATCGAGGATCAGGAAATTGGCCGGCTCCGCCAGCAGCCGCGCCAACGCCAGTTTCTTCATCTCACCGCCGGACAGCGTCTTGACCTGCTTGAACACATCCTCGCCGAAAAAGAGAAAGCGCGCCAGATAGCTGCGCAATTGGTAGGCTTCATATTCAGGCCGCACATCCCAGATCGTGTCGAGCACTGTCTGCTCCGGCACCAGGTCGGATAGTTCCTGATCGAAATAGCGCAAATCGACATTGCGACCGATCTCAATCGAACCCTCGGCCGACGGTAGTTGCTCCATGATCAGCTTCAAGAGCGTCGTCTTGCCGCTGCCATTCCTGCCGATCAGCCCGACTTTCTCACCCCGCTCGATACGGAAGCCGACATCACGGAGCAGCTCGCGGTTATCATAGTCGAAGCTGACATCCTCGACCTCGAGCACCGATTGATATGATCGTCGCGAGGCCGCCAGCCGTAGCGCCATGTTTTTCTGATCGCCGCTCGGTGCGTCCAATCGCTCGACTTTCGTCAGCGCATGACGGCGCGATTGCGCCTGCCTGGTCTTTTGCCCCGCGATATTGCGGCGGATGAAATCCTCGATTCGTTCGATCTCCGCTTTCTGTTCGAGATATTGCTTGAGCTGCTGTTCCCGGCGTTCGGCGCGTTCCTCCCAGTATCTGCTAAAATTGCCATGGTACAGAGTCAGTACACCCTTCTCCAACTCGGCGATCTTGTTGACCACCTGATCGAGAAAGACGCGATCATGCGAGACCACCACCAGCGCCCCGGCAAAAGAGGAGAGATATCCCTCCAGCCAGACTGTCGATTCGATATCGAGATGGTTGGTCGGCTCATCAAGCAGGAGCAGGTCAGGCTTTTTCAGAAGGGCCCGCGCTAGCGCCGCCCGGTTGCGCTCGCCACCGGAGAAGGTGTTCACCGACCGGTAGAGGTCATCCTCACTAAAGCCCAAACCCAAAAGTGTTGCCTTGATGTCGGCCTCGAGATTGTAGCCGCCCAGATGCTCCCACTGCTGCTGCAACTCCCCATAGGCCGCAAGCACCGACTGCTCACCGCCAGCAAGTTGCGGCGCAAGTTCATCCATCGCTTCTTTGACCTGCAGCAGCTCGGTTTGCGATTCAATCATCGCCAGGAGCAGCGTGAACTCAGAACTTATCTCATCCTGCTGCGAGACATAACCGAGCCGCACCTCGCGCGGGCGTTGCACCACCCCACTGTCCGGGTGTAGATTCTCCATCGCGATATGCAGCAGTGTCGTTTTGCCGACCCCATTGGGGCCGACCAGCCCGATGCGGTCTCCCTGCTTGACACTCAGCGATGCGCCCGCAAGTACAACCTGTTCGTGGAACGACTTGTGAATATCGGCAAGTTGCAGGTAGATCACGTGGCTTCGGTGGCGGCCCGACGACCAGAGGACGCCAGCGCCATTTCCAGTAGCATGAAGATGAATCCGGCGAGCAGGAAGAGCTTCCAAAGCTCTTTGCCGAACCGTGCCGCGGCAATAGCCTCAGCCGGCTCGCCCGCCTCCGGCAGGATAACGAACCGCTCCACCGCGACTTTCTCCTCCAGTTCCGAGGGCTCCAGATACTCCGGCAGGGTCTCGCTCAACGGGAAGTTGACCGCGAACATATCAACCACCGCATCATCGCCGACGATCAGATAGACACCCGGCTCGGAGAGCACCCCCAACTGAAAGAGCACCTCACGCGTCTGCTGACGCGGCGAAAGTTGCAGCGTATCGCCATTAGGTTTGACCAATGAGAACTGCTGCTGAGTGACCGCCGGCAACACGCGGGTGATATCCTGGCCGGCAAACAGCATTTCCCGCTGCCGCAACGGCTCACTAACCAGATACTCAATCGAACGATTGAGCAGCACCACCGCGAGCGGATGCAGCGGCATATCGGAGTAGTTTTCATTCAGGCTGAACGTGAAAAGCAGCGCCCGTCCCTGGTCGGGCTGAGCTTCGACCACCGCCGGTGTCCGGTCGGAAAAACGCGCCAGCACATTGGCCTTGGGGCTCTCCAGTGTCTTGAAATGACTGAAGAACTCTACCCGCGGCCGCTTGTCATCGGCGAAATCCTTGTAGGGCGAAAAAATCGGATGGTCAAGATCGAAGTTGTTCAATTGGAAGCTGCCGGTTTCCGGTTGCGGTGTCGGGGGCGGCTCCACCAGGCTGATTCCGAACAGGGGTTCGCTCAGATTGCTCGAAAAGCTCTTGAGATCGACATTCTCGGGAGCCAGCCAGACCACCCCACCTCCGGCGCGCATGTAAGTCCGCAGGCTTGAGAGTAGCGCCGAGGACACAACACCAGACATGTCGACAATCACGACATCATAGTCGAAGAGGTTGGCGCCGGCGGCTTGATCTGGTGTCAGTCTGCCGATCCGTTTCGCCGTCTGCTGATCGGGCAGTGGAGCCAACGCCTTCTCGATCAGGAAGGCTTCCCGCTCATTGTCGGTGACCAACCCAATTGCCGCCAGAGTGGGAATCCGCATCGCAAAATAGTAACTATTGTCGGCGAGCAGGTCATCGTCATCGATCCCAACCTCACCCCAGAGCCAGCCGGAGCGCCCGGCGCTCTGCGCAAATGCCACTTTGCCGCTACCAGCCGGCGGCAGCGCCAGATTGCTCTGCGCAACCTTGCGCCCGGAGACCTCCAGCGTCGCCAGTAAGTCGACTGAAAGTTCAGCTTTGCGATTTGCAATGGTCGCCTCCAACTCGAAATCGCGACCGGCAGTAATAATCTGTTTGGGGAACTCGATCTCAGTCAGTGAAACATTTTCGACATCTTCGGGCTGGATCGGCACCAGAAAGAGCTTCACCGGCAACTGTTCTGCAGCAAACAGGTCAAAGTCAAGCTCCTGATAATCCCGCCCCTGCAAGTCGGAGAGTAGATAGATTTCCCGATTGGGGTCATTGGCGGTAGCCAGAATCTCAAAGCTTTTGCGCAACGCCAACGCAGGGTTCGACTCAGAGCCGGTGGGATGAAGTTCCTGCAGGAATTCCACCAGGCGTTCAAAATCTGAAGATGGCTCACCGGAGTTGGCGACAACATCAGAGCCAAAGGCGATCACTGTCGCCCGCTCTTTCTGCGTGAAAGTCGCGATTAGTTGCCGTGCCTTCTCGATCTCCCGTTCAAAGATGCTGCCCGGTCCGGTCTCCACCTGACTTGAACCGGAGACATCTAGCAATAACACAACAGTGGTGGTGCTCTTCGCGCCCAGCGACTGGAAATAGCCGCCTTCGACCGTTGGTCGCGCAAAAGCTATCGCCACCGCCAGCAGAATCAGGGTTCGCAGCAGCAAAAGCAAAATCTGCCGCAGTCGCAATTTGCGCAGCCGCGTCTTTTGCAGCGTGCGCAGGTATTTGACCGTCGAAAATTCCACCACCTTGACCCGCTGCCGGTTGAACAGATGCAACAAGAGCGGAACGCTGGCGGCGGCCGCGAAAAGCAACAGTATGGGATTTATGAAATTCATCAGTGATTTATCGGCTGTCCTTCTGTGGCGTTCGAGTGACTAACGATAGAAATAGGGATCGTTGATGAAAGCCTCGGCTTGCTTGCGTTCGAGCCAGCCCGAGGGATGGGCGAAGACCTGTCGGTATTCCTCCAACGCCTCCTCCCGCTTACCCAGCACATCATAGGCCTGACCGAGCGCCACGAGAATCTGACCGAGATAATACATTCGTTCTTCAAGGAAAAACTCCGCCTGCAGATTTTCGAGCGCCAGTTCACCCTCACCTAAGCGCAACGCCGCGCGACCGACCCGCAGGTGGAACAGAGGCCGCGACTCGTAAGTACCCAACAACCACTTCGCGGTGTCGAGTGCCATTTGGAAATAAAGCCCCGCGGAGTCTTCCAGTCCGAGCGAACGATAGGAGTCCCCAATCGCGATATTCAGATCCACCCGGATCGGTATCGATGGGGTCTTCCTTCTGGCGTGCAGCATTAAGTCAATCGACTCCTGATAATCTTCGCGCGCCTGGGCGATCAACCCCAGCTTCCATTCCGGCAGATAGCTGATCGTGTCAACCTGTGCAGTCTGGCGATAGAGCGCCTCCGCCTCATCGACTTTGCCGAGGATCAGCAGCAGATTGGCGTAGTAGGAATCAGCCAGAGCGTCGGCCGAATCATTCTCCGCGACCGCGCGATAGATCTCCGCCGCTCTCTCATAATCGCCAAACGTGTAGAGCAGATTCGACAGCACTGGCCCCAGGCGCAGCGTATCGCCGGTCAGGTCAAGCAATCGTTTTTGAAAATCAAGCGACTCATCCAGTTTCATCAAATCCTGCGAACGGTCGCGAAAGAAGACCAGCGCGCCGGCCGCAACCGTCATCGTATCAAGATAGTTGCGCCACTCCGCTTCAACAGAAGCGAACGTCTCGTCATAAACGGCGGCAAAGGACTCCGTCAGGGTCAGATCACTCGCGCGTTGATAGTAGCTTTGCAGTTTGGGCAGACCGCGAGTGTTGATCAGGTAATCGACAAATGATCCGGCCGCATATGCCGACAGGTTGCGTGGTTGAGCGCGGAAATCGGCGCTCCGACCCAGCGTTGCCAACTCCGGCAACTCTCCGGTTCGCAGGTAGTCCTGCGCGAAAGCATCGCAGAGTTCCAGGATGCTGCTGGTCCCCTCAAACAGCAGCGCCGGCGCATAGCCCCAGTGGCGAATCAACTTGAGCATGAACAAAGTCTCGGGATGCAGTGCGTTCACCCCATGTGTGTAGTGGGCAAACAACGCATTGCGGCCGTAATCGAGAGCATTGCCCCAGCGCAGATCCCAGCCGACATCATTGACTCGGCAGGGCGAGATATAGAAGTTGACTCGGGTCGGGTCTTTGAAATTCACCCGCGCCCGGATATAGTCGAGATTCTGTTCGAAGGCATCACGAATCTGATTCCAGCGATAGTCACCGAGAGTATTGGGGACAAAATAGAACTCGAAATCGCCGGAGGGATCGGAATGGAAATCGCCACCGACAAACATATAGCTGCACTCCGGCAGCCACGGCACCAGCGAGTCGACGGTGAGTCGTACCCGATAGGAGGATTCTTCCCGGACCACCACCGAATCGTAGAAAATCGAGGCGCCCATGGTCACCAGGTGCCGGTCAAAATAGTTGCGCTGAGGAACATCGAAGCTGGAGACACGCACCTGAAGGTTGACGCTGGTGTCGGTGATGAGCTCCGAGTTGAAGTCGCAACTGATGCTGCCCATCGAGAACTGGAAACTGCGGCCGACCGGCGCCACATAGCTGCGGCTGTCAACCACTTGCCACTCCTGCGAGTCCAGCCTTTCGAGAAAGTCACAGGAGAATGCCAAGCCATGCTCAGCCTGCGCCATGAGTGGTGTCAGATTGAGGAGGAACAATAAGAGGGTAGCAGCGATAGATAATTTTTTCATAAACCTCTCAAGCCGGAACCAATTTGCCTTCCTGGAGGACCGGTACCACCCCGATACTGTCCACTGCCAGGGCCAACGCGATATCATCCCCGAATCCAAGACTCGCCAGATAGCGGCCATGATCGCAGTCGCGCACCGCTTCCTCAAGCCGGGGCGCGTAGTTGTTATACAATAGACGTGCCGCTTTGGCCGCATCATTGGCCAGATTCCAATCGCTTTGTTCCTGCAGGAGCGCCGCCAGCATCCCGGCGGCCAAAGTGTCCTCCAGAGCGAAATTCCCTTCACGGCCTGAGCAGAGGATCAGCAGATCGCGATCGCCGGTGTTGACATAACGCACCAGCGCTGTCGCATTGACAAAGCCGCCGATCAAGGTTTCGGGAGCGTTGCGGCACTTGACAATTGCGCCGGAACCGTTGGTTGAGCAGAAAATCAGCGTCTTTTCGGCGACCGTTTTGCGACCATATTCGCTGGGTGAGTTGCCCAAATCGAAACCCTCGATTTTGTTCCCCGCACGTTCGCCGCAGAGCAAAACGCCTTCGCTGCCCAATTCTTCGCGCAACTGAAACGCGCGCTCCGGCTCGGCGACCGGAATCACCTGTCGACAGAGGTTGTGGATCGCCGTGCAGACCGAGGTCGAGGCCCGCAGCACATCGACCACCACCGCAGTCTTCTCCTTGAGGCGGTTCTCGGTCAGGGAGCCCGGGACAAAGCAGACTTCCAGGTTGCGCATCGCTACTTGTGGCTGCCGTTTTTGTAGAAAGCGCCCTTGATTACCTCAGCCGCGACTCGCTTGCCGCGGATGTCGATCTCCACCGTATTGCCGATCTTGCCATGCCCGCGTGCTACATAACCCAGTGCAATACCGCTCTGCAGCGAGGGGCTGAAAATTCCGGAGGTGACTTCGCCGACCTCCTCAGTATCCTCAAAAAGCTTATAGCCGTGACGGGGAATCGCCTTGTCCCGGAGAACCAGCGATTGCAGCTTGCGCAGCGGCTTGCCCTCTTTCAGCGCCAGGATCGGTTCCCGGCCGATGAACTCAGGTTTCTCCAGCTTGCAAATCCAGGCCAGGCCAGCCTCGATCGGATTCGTGGTGGCATCGATGTCGTTGCCATAGAGCATATAGCGCATCTCCAGCCGCAGGCTGTCGCGTGCGCCCAGGCCAATCGGCTCGATCTCAAACTCCTTGCCGGCTTGCATCGCCGCCTCCCAGAGAGCTTCGGCAATCGAGGGATCGCAGTAGATCTCGAAACCATCCTCGCCGGTGTAGCCGGTGCGGCTGAACAAGGTCTCCCGACCCTGAATCATCCCCCGCCGCCAGCTATAGTAGGGCAGCTCGCTCAAGTCGACATCGACCAACTTTGCCATCACCATCTCGGCTTTGGGACCCTGGATTGCCAGCAGCCCGAATTCATCGGAGCGATTCAACAGTTCGACATCAGCCGGTTTGTGTCGCCGCAACCAGTCAAAATCCTTGTCGATATTGGCGGCATTGACCACCAGCAGGTAGCCATCTTCGAGTCGATAGATCAAGAGGTCATCGACGATGCCGCCGTCATCGTAGCACATTGCCGAATAGAGCACCCCGCCGACCTCGATCTTGCTCACATCATTGGTGTTGGTGCGTTGCAGGAACTCGAGCGCCCCCGGCCCGTTGACAAAGAACTCACCCATATGGGAGAGATCGAAAATGCCGACACTCTCGCGCACCTTGAGATGCTCTTTCTGAATCGAGTGGTACTGGATAGGCATTGCGTAACCGGCAAACTCGACCAGCTTCGCGCCAGCCCGCTCATGGCAGGTCCTGAATGGAGTATCTTTGATCTCGCTCACGCTCAGCCGGCTTTCTGCTTGGTGTGATTGAGCAGGCCACCCGCGAGCAGCACTTCGATCTGCCGCGCCGAGAGGTCATAGGTCGCCTCAAACTCATAACCCTGGGTCACATTCTTGACCACCACATTCTTGCCGGCCTTGATTGTCTCGCGTACTTTGCTGATCTCCAGCTCATCATTCTGGTTGAGCTTGTCATAGTCGGCGTTGTTCGCGAAAGTCAGCGGCAGGATCCCGAAATTGACCAGGTTTGTCTTATGAATCCGGGCGAAAGACTTGGTCAGCACAAACTGCAAACCGAGGTACATCGGCGCCAGCGCTGCGTGTTCCCGCGAAGAGCCCTGACCATAGTTCTCGCCGCCGACCACCGCAAAGCTGCCGGCTTCTTTAGCGCGCTGGGCGAAAGTCTGGTCGACATAGAAAAAGACAAACTCGCTGATCTTGGGGATATTGGAGCGCAGCGGCAGAATCTTGGCGCCCGCCGGCATGATATGATCGGTCGTGATATTGTCTTCGAGCTTGAGCAAAGCTTTGCCCTTCAGCGTATCCGGCATCGCGCCGCGTTTCGGCAATGGCGCGATATTCGGCCCGCGCAGGACCTCCACCTTGCTGCCATCCTTCGCCGGCGGTACAATCGAGCGATCATCGATATAGAATTTCTGCGGAATTTCAACCTTTGGTTGCGCACCCAACTCGCGTGGATCGGCGATCACACCCTTGAGCGCGGTAGCTGCGCAGGTCTCCGGCGAAGTCAGATAAACCTGTGCATCCTTGGTGCCGGAACGACCGACGAAATTGCGATTGAACGACCGCACCGAGACGCCACCCGATGGCGGCGCCTGCCCCATGCCGATACAGGGACCGCAAGCCGATTCCAGAATCCGCGCCCCGGCAGAGATCATCTTGCCAATCGCGCCGGTGTCGGCTGCCATCTTGAAGACCTGCTTCGAGCCGGGGCTGACCGTGAAACTGACATCCGGGTAGACCTGCTTGCCGTCGAGAATATGCCCGACGATTTCCAGATCATAGAGCGATGAATTGGTGCAGGAACCGACACAAACCTGATTGACTTTAGTGCCGGCGATCTGGCTGACCTTGACGACAGCGTCGGGTGAATGCGGTTTGGCAATCATCGGCTCCAGTTTGGAGAGATCGACTTCGACCACTTTGTCATACTTGGCGCCATCATCGGCGGCCAGCGGTTGCCAGACTTCGACTCGGTCCTGCGCCTCGAGGAATGCCTTGGTGGCCTCATCGGAGGGGAAAATCGAAGTTGTCGCGCCCAGCTCAGCGCCCATATTGGTGATCGTCGCGCGCTGGGTCAGGCTGAGGCTCTTGACCCCTTCGCCATGATATTCGATCACATTGCCGACCCCGCCCTTGACCGTAAGCTGCCGCAGCACTTCGAGAATTACATCCTTACCGGAGACCCAGGGCTGGAGCTTGCCGGTCAGATGAACCCCCACCACTCGGGGGCAGGGAAGATAAAACGCGCCGCCACCCATCGCGACCGCAACATCCAAACCACCGGCGCCCATCGCGATCATGCCCAAAGCACCTCCGGTCGGCGTGTGTGAGTCGGAACCCAACAGCGTCATCCCCGGCACACCGAAGCGCTCCAGATGCACCTGATGGCAAATGCCATTGCCCGGTTTGGAGAAATAGACTCCGAACCTGGAGGCCACACTTTGCAGATATTGGTGATCGTCGGCGTTTTCAAAGCCGGATTGCAGCATATTGTGATCGACATAGGAGACCGACCGCTTGGTCTTGACACAGTCAAGGCCGAGCGCCTCGAACTGCAGATAGGCCATCGTTCCGGTGGCGTCCTGCGTCAGGGTCTGGTCGATGCGAATGCCGATTTCCTTGCCCGGCTCCAGGGCGCCGTCGACGAGGTGTGCTTTCAGTATTTTGTAGGTCAGTGTCTCAGCCATCTATGCCATCCTCCTTAAGGAAGCTATGATAGTCAAACTCCTGAGAATAACGCGCGAATCGGGCGCTGGTCAACCGATTTTTACTGAAAGAAAGTGGGATCCGCCCCTTGGCTTATTTGTAGAAACAGCACAAGGGTGAAAACCCGAGGACACGCTCAAAGCTTACGCGGGCGGCAGATTGTAGCTAACTGCCGCCCCGAGCTTTTTATGAGCTGTAGCGTCAGGAGGCGACTCCTGGCGCTTTTTTCGTGGGAGGGTCTTCGCATTACTTATGCGGCGAATCTGTCTTAATTCTTGTAGGTCGAAAGCCTCGGCTTTCGACGGTGTTTATCCGGTGAGATGTCGAGTCCGCGAGGGTCTCGATCTACAATCTAGTCGCACCCTAGCGGCGGCATCCCGTCGATGAATATGTAAAGAACAATGAAGATCGCGTCAGTGATGTTTACCAGGCCGTCGCAGTTGGCATCACCCGCTTCATACGGATAGGGCGCCGGTCCCCTGCCGAAGATATAGCGTATGAGATGCACGATGTCGCCAACATTCACCAAGCCATCCCGATTCGCGTCTCCGGCAATCCAGTCGATCTGGGCGATGTCGAAGCAAATTGTGGAGCCGAACTCGAGTCCGCAAAAGCTCGGCGGATAGTTGCCTTCGCTGTCGACAAACGGGAAGTCACCGACCGGCGGCAGTGCCATGAAAGTTATACAGAAACTCTCAGGTTGCGGTTGGTTAGCTTCTGGCACGCTGAATCTCAAAGAGTAGCTCAGCTCACTCGCGCCGGCTGCAAATCCTCCGGAGGCGCCTGCTGCTCCTCCAAAAACAACCGCGTCGGGCACGATGCCATCGACGTCGCCATCAATCGACAGCCCGGACTGTGTCCAGCAACTGCCATCCGGGGCGTCGCCGAAAGCTCGTCCATACTGGCCCAGCGCCGGCAATTCGCCATCCATGGCCCAGCTTACCGATTCGGGAAAATCGAATTCCAGGTAGACGCTCATGCCGGTCAAAACATCATCATTGCCAATCCAGACTTCGATCGTGTTGGTCCGGCCGATCACCACCGTATCAGGGGCATTGAAATCATTGTTGATCCGCACGCAGAGATCGCCTACTCCCGAGGCAAGAGCCGAGCCACAAATCAACATTGCTCCCACAGTGAACGCGAGAAATCTGAGGTACATCTGAACCCTCCTTCCAATGCTTATGAGCGACAAACGGCGCGCACTAACGCCATCTGCAAGGTATCCCCCCGCCGGGAGCTGTCAAGCAGTATTTACCAATCTGTCGATGTTGCGTACGCAGCGTCGACAAGCCCACCAGAAGGAAGGTCGACCCCTCGTTACTCCGGTGGTGCACCATAGTCCACACAATCCTCACAAGGGCCGGGGCCACCCAGAAAGATATATCTGATTATCGCGACCAAATCCTGCAGGAAGACATCGGTGTCGCAATCGAAGTCGGCGGCCATGATCGGTTGTGGTCGCGGTCCATTGTTGAAGATGTAGTTAACCAGAGCGACCAGGTCGGCGATGTTGACCACGGAGTTGTAATCGATATCGCCGCAGGGGCGGGGGCGCGGCACCGCAGAAGGGAACGATATCGGTTCCGGCATCGGATCCGACGGACTTGACATCGGCTCCCCACAGAAATCCGGCGGATAGCCGCCGTGCGTATCGACGAAAATGAGATCGCCTGGTGGAAAATAATAAGGTCGCACGTTGATCGCCGTGTCGGCAGGCATACCCGCCTCGGATACATAGAAGTTAAGTGAATAGCAGAGCTCACTCGGTCCTGCGAGAAATCCGGGTCCCCAGGCCACTGCGCCACCAATCAGCAGATCTTCAAAGCCGGCGCCGTCGAAGCTGTTAAACGCCGCCTTAAACCCGGACTGCGTCCAACAGGAGCCGTCGAGAAAATCACCCAGCGCGCGACCATAGTCGATGATATCAGGATTTCCGTCAGCTCCCGGCTGATCAAGATGTGCCACTCCCTGAGTCAGAGTATCCTGCCAGAAAACGATGTTTGCACCAAGATCGATCCCGATGCTCCAGACCATTCCCGTTAGCGGCGCATCATTATCAATCCAGATCTCAAACCGGTTCCACTGGCCTATAGCTATGGTGTCAGGTCCGAAAAACGGATTGCTGACATGCACGCAGCCACCGCCGACTCCATAGCCAAGAGCCGAGCCGCTAATTAGCAGCAACAGCGCTGCCACCGCTACTTGTCTGGAGATCATCTGTACCCTCCTCCTGAGTATGCTAAAATCGAGACTGCGCGTTGTAGTCCTGCCTACAAAATAGCGCTGTCAAACCTCCTGTCAAGCGGTATTGACCAAAGTGTCGATGATGCGGTTCGGGCAACAAAAAAGCCCCGCATCAGCAGGGCGCACTGTAGGTCGAAAGCCTTGGCTTTCGACAATCATCACGTCGAGACCGCAAGGGTCTCGACCTACTTGAAGAGGGCCTTGATCTTCCCCCAGGTGGAGAGCTTGACATCGAGCGACTGCTCGACACTCAGCGTGATCTTGATCTGATCCTTGTCGGGCGAGAAAGTCGGCTTGGCATCCTTGCCCGAGAGCTTGACCTGGACCACATCTTCCGGGTTTGACTCTTCCAGAGTCAGAGCAAACTTGCCCTCATCCTGGACTCTGCTCTCGGCAACCTTCTGCTCACCGACATATGCTTCCACGGTGGTGCCCTTGTCGGCCAGGCGACCGTAAAAGTAGATCGTGCCGCTCACCTGACAGGTGGACCCGAAAAGCAATGCCCTGACCGCACCACCGCTCAGGCAGAAAAAGAGCAGTGCTGCCAAAGCCACTGTGCCGATTTTTTTCTTAACCATATCTATAGCTCTATCCCTTTACAGGCCACTTATAACCTAGGAAGCTCTTAAACGTGTGTCAAGACTTTTTGCGGTCGGTACGGCCGGAGAAATTGGCCAGCGCAAAGGAGAGAAACTCCAGTTCCATCGCCATGTTTTCCGAGCGATAGAACACATCATCCGGGACTTTCAACTTTATCGGTGCAAAATTGAGGATCGCCTTAATCCCGCAACCTACGATCTCATCGACGATTGTCTGCGCCGAAGCCGCCGGCACAGCGATAATCACCATGTCGATCTTCTCTTCGACCAGCTTGGGCTCCAAATCCTCCATGTCGTGAACCACGATACCCTTATGGTTGGAGCCGATTTTGCGCTGATCGCTGTCGAACAGCAGGCAAATCTGGAAGCCCTGCTTGGAGAATTCCTTGTAGGAAACCAGTGCCGACCCGATATTGCCGACACCGACCAGTGCCACGCGCCAGACCCGGTCGATCCCCAGAATCCTGGCGATTTTCGCGCGCAGTTCGCGCACCGGGTAACCCAGACCCCGTGTCCCGAAAGAACCAAAGAAAGAGAGGTCTTTGTGCACCTGCGCCGGCGTCAACGCTTCCCGCTTGGCAAGCTCCTTCGAGGATATCGTTTCATAGTCCTCTTTTTCGAGAACCGAGAGCGTGCGATAGTAATGTGACAACCGGTGAATCGTCGATTCACTGATCTTACGGTCGTTAGGGATCTTCCACCCTTCAGTCAAGCCTCGCCTCCAGGTTAAGCCAGCGGCTGTTGTGAAAGCTTTCACAAAAAGTAGGGGAGACCACCATTTGTCAAGTACATTTTTTCACAAACATTGGAGCTCATTACCGTCGGTTCACCTCCCTGAACGTTGGCGTTTGTACAGTGGAACTATCTGTCTACTATAAATTTAAAAGAGAGACCGTCTGAGTCGCTAATTTTGCTGCTGTACTTGCAGAGACGTCTGAGATTGCCCCCAATTCTACTCGGATCAGGAATCTTCAGATTCACAAAATGAGGTTCTCTGTCAATGCGCTCGGTCGCTGGCAGCGGCATCGCGCGCGCCTCAAATAATACCGATTTTCTGCCGATTCGTAAAAAGAGAGCCGTCGCATTGCAGGGATGGCCTTCGCCCCTAGCGAGAATCGACTTGCCCGCTTCATATCAGGCTCTTTATTGCGGGTTTGACAGTCAGTTTTCCGGACACTGCGCCTTTGCCGGGGCGTATGACTGTCATGGAGCCGGCTCTGCGGAGTCGTTCGTTGGTTCGAGGTTGCCAGCAAAGGAAATTCGCATGTGTGGTATTGTTGCCTATATCGGTGAGCGCGAGGCTTTCCCAATCCTGATGCGTGGTTTACGTCGGGTTGAGTATCGCGGCTATGATTCCGCCGGCGTCGCCCTGCTGGAAGAGAGCGGTCTGCTGGTTGAGAAGATGGCGGGCAAACTGCACATGCTCGAGGAGCACTTGAAAGGCAATCATTTCAGCGCCAAGCTTGGTATTGCGCACACGCGCTGGGCTACCCACGGGGCGCCCAACGACAACAACGCTCATCCACACATCGACGCTTCGGGCCGTATTGCTGTGGTCCACAACGGTATTGTCGAAAATTACAAGGCGCTGCGGGAGTGGCTGGAACGCAGCGGCCACCACTTCACGACCGATACCGACACCGAAATCATCGCGCACCTGATCGGGGAATTTTATGAAGGCGACCTGGCGGCTGCAGTGCGCCTGGCTCTGTCGCAGGTTACTGGTACTTATGGATTGGTGGTGATCTCCGCCGACCATCCCGATCTCTTCGTCGCGGCTCGACATGGCTCGCCGGTGGTCGTCGGACTCGGTGAGGGAGAGAATCTGGTGGCTTCCGATGTCGCCGCGATTATGGAGCATACCAAGAAGGTGGTTTATCTGGGTGAGAAGGAGGTGGTTGAGGTGCGGCGCGACAGAATCAGTATCAGCACGATTGACAACACGCCGGTGACCGCCCGGCACCATCAGATCGAATGGGATCTCGATCAGATTGAGAAGGGCGGTTTTGAGCACTACATGCTCAAGGAGATCTTCGAGCAGCCGACCGCGATTCGCAATACGATGCGGGGTCGTCTCAACTATGAAGAGGGGACGGCGCGACTCAATGGTCTCAAGCTGCAGATGGATGAGTTGCTCGGCATCGACCGAATCATCCTCAGCGCCTGCGGTACGTCCTGGCATGCGGCCTTGATCGGCGAATACATGATCGAGGATCTGGCGCGCATTCCGGTCGAGGTGGAGTATGCCTCGGAGTTCCGCTACCGGTCGCCAATCATCCGTGAGGGCACTCTGGTTTTCGTGATCAGCCAGTCGGGCGAGACTACCGACACGCTGGCGGCGCTGCAGGAAGCCAAACGCAAAGGCGCCACGGTACTCGGCATCTGCAATGTGGTGGGCTCCTCGATTGCCCGCGAGACCGACGGTGGCATCTACATCCATGCCGGTCCCGAGATCGGCGTCGCCTCGACCAAAGCGTTCACTTCACAGGTTGTCGCGCTGTCGATGATCACCCTGCTGCTAGCGCGGCAACGGGACATGTCGCTGGAGAAGGGCCGCCAGATTATCGACGCCATGCAGCGCCTGCCATTGCAGATCGAGCAGATGCTGGAGCAGGAGGATCAGATCAGAGAGCTGGCGGCACTCTATGCCGACAAGAACAACTTCCTCTATCTGGGACGGGGCATCAACTTCCCGGTGGCGCTGGAAGGCGCTCTCAAGCTCAAGGAAATCTCCTACATCCATGCCGAGGGTTATCCCGCTGCTGAGATGAAGCATGGCCCGATCGCGCTGATCGATGAGAACATGCCGGTAGTGGTGCTGGCCCAGCAAGATCAGGTCTATGAGAAAGTGATTTCCAACATTCAGGAGATCAAGGCGCGCGATGGTCAGGTGATCGCCCTGGCGACCGAAGGGGATATGGATATTGCTAGGCTGGCGGACCATGTCATCTATCTGCCCAAGGTGCCTTATCACCTGATGCCATTAATCTCGATAATCCCGCTGCAACTACTCTCCTATCACATTGCTGTACTACGCGGCTGCGACGTCGATCAACCTCGCAATCTGGCTAAGTCAGTGACAGTAGAGTAGTTAGCTCTTCCGGGCTGCGGCTGAGCGCGGTTGCTGATCGAAATGATTACGGCCGCCGATAAATATAATAA
>JBDRQZ010000236.1:0-6465 GCA_043826025.1 bacterium
GTCCCGACCATTTCAAGGTAAAGATGATCGACATAGAGAGTGTCCCGCGAGAGGTGGCCATAGGTGGCATCGGTGTCGACAGCGCGGATGTAGACTGTGTCGCCAGTCGTAGCGGGCAGCGCCGCCGTGGCGATCTCCTCACCGGCGGAAGTCACGGTCAGCAACGGTTGGAAGATCTGATCATCGAGTGAGTATTCGATCACAAAATCATCGCCATCGGCGTTCGGCGAGCGCCGCGCCTCAACACTGATCGTTGCCTCACCGGCGGGCTTCCAGAAATGCCAGCGATATTCAGCGCGACTGGTGCGACGTCGCGGATGACCGTTGGTTGTGCTCTCAATAACCACCTGATTTATGTCATCGCTGCGATAGCCACACTCCAGCTCGCCGTATTCCTCGCCGAAGAACAGGGTGTCGGCGACCGCATGAATCTCGGAATCGTCCACCGGATCGACGCGTATCGGCAATTGTGTGGTGGCGGGATCTTCACAGCAGTCAGCGGCAACGGTCATGGTCACGACGTAGTCGCCGGGGTTGACAAAACTGTGCGATGGATTCTGCACATTCGAGGCACCGCCATCGCCGAAATCCCAGGACCAGGAAGTTGGCGCACCGCTCGACAGATCGGTGAAACTGACCAGCAGGGGTGCTGTGCCTGACATTACAGAGGCTGAGAAGGAAGCTACCGGTGGCTCACAGACCGAGACCAGGTTGTTGTGGGTGACTGAGTGCTGACCATCCGCAGTGGTGATGACCAGGCTTACGCTGTACTGCCCGGCGTTGGTGTAGGTGTGGCTGGGAGCAGCGGCACTGGAGACCTGACCGTCGCCGAAACTCCAACTGTAGGTGCCGACCTCATATGAAGTCTCTGCGCTGAAATCGACAGCTAATGGGGCACAACCGGAGGCCGGCGAGCCGCTAAAGTCGAGGTAGCCCTCCTCGCCGGAGGTCGGCAGGAGAATCGCGCCGGCTGCGCCGCGCAGGGCAATAGTGGTGATCTCGTCGCCGAGCGAACCATCGGGATTGAGTTGACGGAAAGAACCACCCAGGTCGACTTCGATCGCCTGCGAGGTTGCACCCCAGGCGGCATCGAAACCATCACGCGGCCGGATCAGGACCAATCCTCTTTCATATTGACGGCTCCAGATTTTGTATGCAGCCCCCGACTGGTCGGGCGAACTGCCGGTGGCGAGTAGTTCATAGTGACCGAGCGGATTGCCCAGATCCTGCTCCATCGCCGGAACCCACGCAAGCGTGTCGAAGCCGGGATTTAGAAAGGCTGCGTAGGCATAGCCGGGGTCGGGACGCATGTAGATCCAGGTGGAGTCCGAGCGGGCGACATAGTAGAAGCACAAATTATTGTAGAGCGCCTCCCGCCGAGTGGTGTGGCCGTTGCCATAGGTGGTGCGTGGGATAGAGGTCCAGAAGTAGGTAACGCCGTTGGCCGCCGCGAGCGAATCGCGGCTGTAGAGATTCTCCAGGCGATAGTAGCTGGAGTTGTTGGAATAGACCGGCTCGAAACCGTATTCGATATTGAGCGCATCGGCGCCGGAAATCTCCGGATCGAGATAATCATCGCGATGGCTGATCCCAACATTGTAAGCCAATATCTTCTTGTTGCCGTCGGTCGACCAGTGATCGGCTACTTGCAGTGTGTCGCGAACCTCACGCCCGAAGGTTTTCATCAACTCCCAGGTCCAGTCAAGATAGCCGTCGGTGCTGAAAACCTGCATGCTTCCAGAGGCATCCGCCGATTCGACCACATGCCCGCCCCCGCAGAGCGCGCTGCCGACCATGCCATAAGGGCTGTAGTTGTCGAAGTGGATGCCATCCCAGGTGCCGGTGGCCTCCGGCCAGTGCTGGGCCGCCTGTTCGTTGAATATCTGAGTCAGATACTCTTTGTAGGCAAGACGCAGCTGCGGACTGGCGAAATTCGGCGACAAGCGAGTAGGGTACTCATAGGTGTTGCCGCTGACGAAGAGTGCATTGACATAGGAGTTGGGTACGCGGCTGGCGCTGTCCGCCGCGGTGATAGCAAATGAGTAGGTGCCGGGGATACGCAAGGTATCATAGCTACTGCCGTTCCAATGCCGCAGATAGGTATCGTCATAGAAGTGCAGGTAGGCGGTCTCCTCGACTTCACCGAGCTCCACGAGGCGATTGCGAATCCAGGTCGACTTCTTGCCGCCATTGTACATGTTCGACGTCTGACTCTTATAAGGTGGGAGATCGGTGCCTGATACATACAGCACCAATCGGCACTCAGGTGATTTGGCTCGCCACTCGGCAATACTGCCGGCACATTCAGCATAGCCCATCGCATAGGTGAAGCGCTCGAAAAGCCAATCGGGGTCTCCAGGTTTCTCAAAAGAACAGGTTCCATCGGTGCCGCTCAAACACGCGCCAGATCGCAGCGATTGAGCTGTAGCAAAGGAGGAGGGGAGACTTGCGAAACAAATCACAAGCAGAAACGTGAGCACACTTTTTCGCAGCATTGTTTTCTCCGTAGCCCGCGTTGTGGGGAAGTAGGTTTAGAAGCCATTCAAGGTGCGTGGGCCGGATCTCCGGCAGATCGTTTGACTGCTCTTTGCAAGTGTCGTACCGGATCGGTGTTTTTGTCGGCTCTGTAACCTCTTGGAATGGTTGTGGTTAAGTTGGCAGAGTTTCAGCCTGAAACAAGATGTGGTGGGCTAATGTTCAGTACCTGCCCACCGCCAGGCCCTGTCTGGCGGCTATGAGAGAATAAGCCTCTGAGTTGCCTGCAGGTAGCGCGATTGTTTCCATCTGGAACAGTCAGTCGGCAGATGGGGCAGAATAGTTGAGATTCAGAAGCTTGCACCGCAGCCCCGCCGGGATTCTGAGGATTTGTCGACACTTGGTCGACGTAGTCTGCAGCTCTGCTCTAAAATCCTCCACCAAGGCCGGACGGTACCCGCGCGAGAATGCTAATCCAGTCGTGCCGGCTGTCGATAATGGTGGTAGGGCAGTTGGCTGAGCGCCGCGCTCCATTGTCATCCCTTGGTGGATGACGTAAGCCAGGTGCCGGCTCGCTTTTTAAATCAGTTAATCCTGACTCGGCAGATGGGGGGACCATCCAGGCCTTTGTGTCAGGTTCGTCGGTCCAAAATCGGGCATTCGCATGCGAGTGCCAAAAAGTGAGGATTGCGTCATGAATGGCTACAGCACAAAGTGTCTGGGACTTCTGATTCTGATGGTGGCAGCGATGATTCTGCCGGGACAGAGGGCCAAAGCAACATTGCCTCCGGAGGTCTACTATGCGGCTAATGTCGCGCACGCCGGAGAGGTCGATGATGCCGCCTACGGGCCATTCGATATCGGTTTCAGCTTCGACTATTTCGGCACAACCTACACTCAATTCTATGTCACCTCTAACGGCTGGATCGGCTTCAATGCTCCGAGTAGTCCGGGCTGGAGCGAGTTTTCGAATGTCGCGATTCCTGATGTAGCGGACCCGAACAACTACATTGCGGCGTTCTGGGATGACATCATCATTCACGCCAGTGGCGGGGTTGAGTACTATCAGACGATCGGCAACGCGCCGAACCGCAAGTGCGTGGTGCAAATGACTAACATGGGTTTCTTTGGCGACCCAACCCTGCTCGGTACTTTGGTCTTCATTCTCTATGAAACGTCAAACGAGATTCAAGTGCAATATCGGATCATTGTCGACAACAGCTCGGACCGCGCCCACGGCAGTGACGCAACCATCGGTCTGGAGAATGCCGACGGCTCGGCGGGTGTGCAGTACTCTTACAGCACCATCTCCGTGACCAGTGAGCAGGCGATCAGGTTCACGCCCTCCGGTGGCACCTATACTGTTGACGATGAGGCTCTTTATGAAGGCATCCTGCTGGGCGATGGCAACGCGCCAACGATTCCGCAGCTTACCTCGCCGGCGCATCAGGCGATTGCGCCGCAGCAGCCGGTGTTTCAGTGGCAGCCCTGCGACTATACCAACAGCTATGAATTCCGTATCAGTACGAACTCCAATCTTTCCGGCGCGACCGTAACCGACGTCGGGACAGCGACCACCTACACTCCCGCCTCGCCGTTGACCGACGAACAGGATTACTATTGGGCGGTCTTTGCGGTCGGTGATGACGGTACTACCTGGTCGGAGATTCTCAAGTTCACCGCCAGTGACAGCGCGCCGCCGACAGCGAATCCGCAGACAGTCTGGACAACTCTCGGCGCCGATGCGATGATCACACTTGACGGTACTGGTGGCCTGAGCGAACTCACGGCTTCGATCAGCTCGCTGCCGCTCAACGGCGCGCTCTATCAGTATGAGGATGGGGGGCGAGGCGACGAAATTACCGCCGCGCCGACCGAAGTGACTGACGCGGAGCGCCGCGTGATCTTCTATATTAATGATGCGACAATCGGCACCAATCGCGGCAATTTTGAGTTCATCGTGGCCGACACCTCAGGTTGGGAGTCCGATCCGGGAGCAGTCACGGTAAATGTCTACCCGGCACCGGCAGTGGTCACTACTGCTGCCGCGAGTACCGGAGCGACGACCGCCACTTCCGGCGGCAATGTCACTGACGATGGCGGCTCGGCTGTGAGTGTTCGCGGTGTCTGTTGGGGCACTTCAGCATTTCCAACTGTTGCCAACAGCCATACGACCGATGGCACCGGCACCGGCACATTTGTCAGCGCCCTCACCGGTTTGACAACCGGCGCGACCTACTATGTGCGCGCCTATGCCCAGAATGAGGATGGCATCGCCTATGGCAGCCAGCACTCATTCCCCGCAGGTTTGCCGGTCCTGACGACTACCTCACCGACTGAGATCACTCAGACTGGCGCCACTACTGGCGGCATTATCGCTGCCGATGGCGGTGCGGCGGTTTCGGAACGTGGTGTTTGCTGGAGCAGTACGGCGAATCCGACGGTGGCCGATGACACTACCAACAATGGCAGCGGCACCGGGACTTTCAGCAGCACAGTCACCGGCCTGGAGCAGGGTACGGCCTATCATCTGCGCGCCTATGCCACCAATGCAAACGGCACCAACTATGGTGAGGACCTGGCCTTCACCACCAGCGACTCACCTTTGACCTACACGGTCAGCGGCAACGCAGGGGTCCCCTATACCGAACTGCACTACCACCTGGATGGAGACGAGGTCTATACGCTGGCGGACTCACTCGGCGACTATGTGCTCACTGTCACTTCAGGGTGGTCGAGCATCGTCAAGCCGTACCTGGCTGGCTTCCTGTTCTTCCCGGAAGAGCGCTTTTATCCCGGTGTCACCACCGACGCCGCGAATCAGGACTACTCTGCCGCGCCAGCCCGCCCGCTCATCTCTGGCAATTGCGGCGCGCCGGGCGCCATCCTGCGCTATGCCGATCTCGGCAACAAGTCGGTGCTTGCCGACACTGCCGGCGAGTATTCATTGTCGGTACCCTATGGCTGGTCAGGCTCTGTGACGCCGGAACATGTGGACTATCTCTTTACGCCGACCGAGCGCCAGTACGACGATGTTGTCGGCCACCTCGCCGATCAGGATTTCGAGGCCGCCCACCTCACCCTGATCCTCTGCGGATATGTGCGCGGTCCTTCAGGGAGCGGTATTGCCGGCGTGACGCTGACCGGGTTGCTTGGCGAACCGGTGACCGATGCCAGCGGCTATTATAACGCCCGGCTCTACGAGGGCTGGAGCGGCACGGTGGTGCCGACCAAGCCGGAACACACCTTTAGTCCGAGTTCGATCCAATATGGACCTATGCTGTTCAGTCTCGAAGAGCAGGATTTCGAAGGTTTCAGCTTCTCATTGGCTGCCGACGAGGATGCGCAAAGCGTACTGCCGCGACAGTTTAGCCTGCTGCAGAACCATCCCAATCCGTTCAACCCGACGACCACGATCAGCGTGGAACTGCCACGCTCAGCCGCGACGACCTTGAAGATATACAACCTGATGGGTCAGGAAGTGGTGACGCTGATCGATGAGATACTTCCCGCCGGCACGCAGGTGCGGTTCTGGGATGGTCGCGACGCGGCCGGTACTGAGATGCCGACCGGTATCTACCTCTACCGGATGACAGCCGACGACTTTGTCGCCACGAAGAAAATGCTGCTTCTGAAGTAGCAGGCTCGACAACCTAGCGGCGAGCGAAGAGCCGGTCCAGGGCGTACTTGCCCGGGCCGGCGAAGAAGATCGTCGCATAGGTCGTAAAATAGAGCAGGGCGAGTTCCTTGCGGCCGAAGGGGTCTGCCGCGTGAATGATCAGGAAGGCGACTGCCATGGTAATCATCAGCGGGATCACGATCGCTCGCGTGAAGAGCCCCAGAACGAGGAGCAGCGAGCAAAAGAATTCCGCGAAGACGGCGAAGCTGAGCGATAGCGTGCTGCCGAACCCGAAGGGATCGGCGAATCCGGCAGCGCGCTCGCTAAACGTCGTGAGCTTGCCCAGCCCATGACCAAAGGCCATCATCAGG
>JBDRQZ010000237.1:0-12419 GCA_043826025.1 bacterium
TGCTACGGTTCCGGCGCTGCCCCGGGCGATCCTCCGGACGATCAGTCCACGATGATCGCTTTCGGTAAGAGCAACATCCCGGGCCTCGGCACTGTCTCCTTCGGTATGGCTGTCTTTGGTCTGGAGCTGCCCGCCTCGCCGCTTGCTGACATGAACGACCTCAGCATATTTGTGAACAAGTATGCTGGTTTCGGTCGTGGCGATGTCAACAACGACGGCGTCTTCGATCTGCAGGATCTGGTCTACCTGTCCAACTACGTTGCTGACATGGTCAACAACCCTGGACCGGTGCCGTTCAAGCATCTCGGTGACGTCAATGCTGACGGTGCGGTAGATCTGCTCGATGTCGAGTACATGGAGCAGTACTTCTTCTACTATGGCCCGCCGCCGGTTGGAGAGTTCGTTTTCTAGGCTTAACACTTAAGTGTTGAGATAGACTAAAGAAGCAAGGGCTGCAAAGCCCTTGCTTCTTTTTTGTGGCTCGGCTTGCCAACTGGATCGTATTATCCCTTGAGATGGCTAAACGACTAACTGAAGCAGCGGTCCAGCAACTAGTCGCGCTCGTCGCTCGGCACGTGCCGATTGCTGGTTACTTCGTGCAGCGCGATGAGATCAATCTTCGCGTTCAGGCCGACGATCCTGTGGTTGACTGGCAGCAGCACCTGAGGGTCGATCTGCAAACGCAGGGCTATCGACTGAAAGCCCCGACCCGCAGCGGCACGGTTCAGCACTTGAACATCTACCCCGCCGCTCCGAGGATTCCCTGGGTCAACATCCTGCTCTTTCTGCTGACGCTGGCGACAGTCTCAATCGTCCCGGCGTTCCTGGTCGAAGGTCCGCGCGTCTTCAAGGAACTCTCCCTGCTGGTAGCCTGGTTGCCCTTTTCGCTACCGTTGCTGGCCATTCTGCTGGTCCATGAATTCGGACACTATCTGGCGGCTCGACGACGCGACATTCGTGTTTCGCTGCCCTATTTCCTGCCGGCGCCGACCCTAATCGGGACCTTTGGGGCTTTCATCAAGTCGAAATCCCCTTTTCCAACCCGGCGCGACCTGATCGAAGTCGGCGCAGCAGGACCGGTCGCCGGCTTCATCGTGGCGCTGGTTTTCCTCGCCTGGGCCTTGAGCGACATCACCTACCGTCCCAGCTTGCCACAGGAGCAGGCCTATGCGCTGGTAGAGCCACTGATCGTGCGCGCCGTCTCCTTCGTCGTGCAATCGACACCGATCCCGGCCAATCATGACATCTTTCTACAGGACAACCAGATGCTGTTCGCGGCTTGGGTGGGGATGATTGTCACGATGCTGAATCTGCTGCCGGTGGGCCAGCTCGATGGCGGCCACATTGTCTATGCATTGTTTCCAAAGCAGCACCGGCGCATCTCCTGGGGGGTTTTCTTTCTGTTGATCTTGTCCGGCTTCGTCTGGAATGGCTGGTGGCTGTGGGCCTTTCTGCTCTTCTTCGTGATCAGATTCAACCACCCACCCACTCTCAATGACGATATTCCACCACCCCGGGCCAATCGCATCCTGGGTTGGAGTGCTATTCTGATTTTTCTGCTGACTTTTACGCCAGTGCCGTTTTGACCGAAGTCTGCTCCAGCATCGCCGAGTAGAGAGTCTCGATGCGCTCGCCGTCATGTTCGAGGAGCTTCAGGAAAGTCGCGACGATCTGCGGATCGAACTGAATCCCGGAGAACTTCCGCAACTCCGAAATCGCCAGTTGAATCGTGCCAGCGTCACGGTAGGGTCGATTGGTGAGAATCGCGTCGAAGGTATCTGCCACCGTGAGGATACGCCCTTCGATTGGGATCTCCTCACCCTTGAGCCCCTGCGGATAACCGCCGCCATCCCAGCGCTCGTGATGGCTGAGGATGAATGGCAGGCAGGGCTTGAGGAACTCAATCCCCTCGATCATCCTTGCGCCCAGTTCCGGATGCGTTTGCATCAGCTCGCGCTCCTCCGGTTCGAGCGAACCCTTCTTGTTGAGCACGCGGTCGGGAACGCCGATTTTACCGACATCATGGAGCAACGCGCCCATCGACACATTCATCAGGCGCTTTTCATCCCAGCCCAACTCCCGGGCAATCAGTTCGCAGAGGTAGGTCACCCGCTCGGTGTGGCCGCGGGTGTAGTGGTCCCGTGCTTCGACCGCGGCCGCGAAAGCGGAGATCGTCGAAAGGTAAGAGTCCTGCAGGTCGTCAATCAATTCGGCGTTACCGAGAAGGTAGGCTGCTTTCGAGGCGATGATTTTGAGCGACTGCATTTCGCCGGTCGAGAATTCGCGATGAGCTTCGGAGCGCACCAGATTCAACACGCCGACGACTTTGCCGCTGGCCGCCAGGGGGCAGGAAATCAGGCTGCGGAATTGCGAGCCGGGAAGCTGCTGCGTCGGGTCGCCACCCGACTCCTCGAGATCCTCGGCCTCGATGTCTTTCTGCGAGATCGCCCGCAGGCTGTGCGGTGTGGCGCCCCGCAAGAACTCCAGTTCAGATTCGCCCCTGACGCGCTCCTGCAGCGCCTTGACCGTGAATTGCTGAGGGCGTCTCTCATCATAAACCAGAATCGACGCTGCCACCGCCGAGAACTCCTTCATCGTAAGATTGAGCAATTGGCCCAGAGTAAGCTCCAGTTCGGTCGAGGCGCCCATCACTTCCGTTAGCTGATAGAGTGCCAGCATCTCTCTGAGCTGCACGTTTTCACGCGCCAACTCCTGGCGGCGGAGCCCCCGGTCAATTGTGGTCCGCAGCAGGTCCAGCTTGAACGGCTTAACCAGATAATCATAAGCGCCCCGTTTGACCGCCGCGATCGCATTCTCCACCGTGGGATGGCCGGTCATCATGATAACAATCGTCTCGCGATTACGCGCCAGGGCCGCCTCCATGATCTCCATACCGGAGTGCTCGCCCATTACCAGATCGGTAAGCACCAGATCATAGACCTGGGTGCTGAGCAACTCCAGGGCGCGAATTGGATCCGATTCCGAGGCCACCGCGAACTCCGGGTCGCGAGTCAACATCTCGGCGATCACATCGCAGATATAACTCTCGTCATCGACGACCAGAACTCGGTGGATGTGATGCATTTTGTTCCAGCGTATCTCCGGTTGAAAGTAAGCCCCCGCCTCGACCCCTTCAACAATACTACTATCGTCAGAATCAGGCTTGAGCTTAGCTTATAACCTCAAGTCTGTAAAGACGTTCTGGTGAAGACTGTGTGCAGCAATTGCGCAGTAAGACTTGACCGGAATGTGCCGTATTATTAATAATAAGTATGCGAATTACGAAAACAGACCTGCTGCTTCTGGCGCTGCTCGACAAAGCGCCTGCTTATGCCTGGAGGCTCGACGAGCTGCTTCGCGAGATGCGCGCCGACCTCTGGGCCGAGTATTCGCGACCCCATCTCTACTATGCGCTGCGCAAACTGGAGCGCGAGGGCTATGCAGAGCTAGTCGGGTCCAGCGAGCAGGAGTTGCGGCGGATCTACGCGCTTACCGAAAAGGGACGCGCCCTGCTGGTCAGTCATGAGGCAGGCAGTGAACTGGCTTATGAACACACGGCGTTTTCATTCGACCTGCTGCTCGGTTTTGCGGAATCGTTCGGAGCCGGCCGTGATGATTTCTCCTCACTGCTTGAGGCACGGCGCGAAGCTCTGGAGAGAGAATTGGAGGCCACCCAGGAACTCTGGCGTAGCGCCGAAATCGCCGGGGATCTGCAGTTTGGCCGGCTGGCAGTGATTCGTCACCGGATCAAGTTCCTCAAGAGCGAACTCGATTTTCTCAAGTGGCTGGAGAAGAGCGCTCCCGCCGGTTGGCAATCGCTCAGCGACAGAGCTGGAGAATAGGCGCTGGGCTATTGACGCTCTGCTGCTGCGGCGTGCGCCGGAACAGCCCTAGCCACCGAAGCGCGGGTTGAGAATGCTGCTATAGATAGAACCGAAGCTATAGCTGATTCCAACAGAAACGTAGTAAGTGTACTTCGTCTCAAGCTCATGCTGCCGCAGCAAAATCTCCTCTTCGCTGGCATCTCCGCGACGCAATGCCAACTGGTCGCGAACCCGGGTGTAGCTGCTGCTCAGTTCGAGCGAGAGACCCTCGATGATGCGGAGCGAGATGTCGCCATAGAGCTGTAGCCGATTCTTCTGGAAATCATGTAGGTAGCTGGAGCCGTAGAGCGAGACACCTGCCGACCCCCAGGGTTCGATCATCCCCAGAGTCACCGAAAGCTGGCAGCGGAACAACCACTCGCTCGTCTTGCCGTAGATCGTCTCCTCGTCATATTCGGCATAAATCGCCGGAATGCGGCCGACGAAGCGTAGTTCACGGCGATTAGACTCCTGGTAGGGAAAGATGTTGTACTCGATCCCCGGGGCATTCCAGAGCCTAAGCTTCAGGTTCGAGTATTTTGAGGAGTAGGTTTCGGAATAGAAATCCAGCGACCAGTGATCGGTCAGGCCCCAGACGTAGTTGCCATAAAGTTCCTGACTGCGCGAGATACTGAGCGTCCGGAAATCACCATAGTCGAACTTGCTCTCGTCGTAGTACGCCCAGATACCGAGTTCCACTCTCGATTTCTCAGTCACGCGGCGGGCTTCGATATCACTCGACAGACTCAGCGAGCGATAGCCCTCTTCACCGTTGAGCCAACTGGAGAGCGACAGTTCGAACACCCAGTGATTCCACTTGTCTATCGTCTCAGCAACCACGGCCGGCCGATCATAGTCTAACTGCAGATGCTCCGCCTGCGGTGTGCGCAGCACATAGCGCACCAGCGCCAGCTTCATCGAATGCGCCATCTTCGTGCGAAGAATATCGTCGGTATCCGACTCGGTAGTCAGAAAATCTACGGTGTCGGCCAAGCCGGCAAAGCTCCGCTTACCGATCACCTCGATCTCATATTCACGGCCGCCGCCGCCGGTCTCCTGGCTGGTCACCAGCAGATGCACGTCGGCGAATTGGCGATCACGTACGAAGTTGACGAAACTCAATTCCTCCTTGAGGTAGTCGAAGTCGCAGCCGTCACAGTCGACGTAGATGCTGAGCGCCCCGGCTGAGGTGCTATCCTCGCCAGAGGCTGCGTCTGCTCCCCGACTCTCGCCCACCCAGACTGCAGAGATGATAACCATCAAGAGGCAGATGACTCGTGTAGACATGATGAACCCTCCAACGTCTCGAAATATCGAATGCGGCAAATCGCCGACTTCATCTCAGAACTTAGAGATTCAGCCCCGACCGGTCATGATCCGGGCGAACGATTCCCGCGCATGATATGAGCTGCGCACCAGTGGAGCCGACTCGACCACCTTGAACCCGGCCGCCAGCGCCAGGCGACCCAACTCCTCGAACTCGTCGGGGTGATAGAATCTGATCACCGGGTGGTGCTCCGGCGAGGGCTGCAGGTACTGGCCGATAGTCAACATCTGGCAATCATGCTCGACCAGATCGCGAAACGCCTGTTTCAACTCATCGACGGTCTCGCCCAGACCGACCATCAAGCCCGACTTAAGAATCAGCTTCTGATCGAGTGCCCGAAAGGCGTCGAACAGCTCCAGCGAGCGCCGGTAGTCAGCCCCGCGTCGCACTGTGGTATAGAGACGTTCCACGGTTTCGAGATTGTGATTGAGCACTTCGGGGGCGGCTGAGGCAACTCTGGCAAAGGCCGCGTGATCGCCCCGGAAATCGGGGATGAGCAACTCAACCTGACAACCGGGGCGGACCGCGTGCACCGCTCTGGTCACTCTGGCAAACAGCTCGGAACCGCCATCAGGAAGATCATCGCGGGTGACCGAAGTAATCACGACATAGTTGAGCTTGAGTTGACGGACCGCATCGGCGACACGGCCGGCTTCGGCCAAGTCATAGCCATCAGGTTTGCCACGTGAGACATTGCAAAAGGTGCAGCCGCGCGTGCAGCGATCGCCAAGAATCAGAAAGGTCGCGGTGCCGCTGCCATAACACTCACCTCGATTGGGGCAGTTTGCCTCCTGGCAGACGGTGTGCAGGTCCTTGGTCAGGATCAGATTCTGCACTCGCGCGAATTCCGGGGAGTTCGACAACCGCACCTTGAGCCAGGACGGTTTGCGCTGCTGTCTGCGAATTGGAAGGGCGATGCGGTCCCAACTCCTTGTCTTCCAGCTCCTCGATATACTTGCTGGCCGCCATCGCTGCCGTGGTCGCATCGCCGGTGGCGTTGGTGATCTGGCGCACCAGTTGGTGACGGACATCGCCGCAGGCAAAGATACCGGGCACCGAAGTCTCCATTTTGTAGTCGGTGATGATGTAACCGCCATCGTCACACTTCAGACCGCCCTTGACGATGTCGGAATTCGGCTTGAAGCCAATGAAAACAAAGATCGCACCACAGTCGATCCGCGACTGCTCGCCAGTCTTGACATTCTTCACCTTGAGGTACGTGACCTTCTGCTCACCTTCAATCGACTCAATCACCGTGTCCCAGACAAATTCCATTTTCGGATTCTTGAAAGCACGCTGTTGGATGATCGGCGCAGCTCGCAACTCATCGCGGCGGTGGATCAGGATTACTTTCGAGCCGTATTTCGTCAGGAACATCCCCTCCTCGACCGCAGCATCGCCACCCCCGGCAACACAGATCACCTGATCCTTGAAAAAGGCTCCATCACAAATCGCGCAATAGGAAACGCCGCGCCCGGAGAACTCCTCCTCCCCCGGCACCTGCAGTTTGCTGGGTGAACCGCCGGTTGAGAGAATCACCGCTTTCGCGGTCAAGGTACGATCGGCGGCCTTGACAATCTTGACATCGCCATCGGTCGAGACCTCTTCTACCATGTCGGAAATGATCTCCAGACCGAATTTGCGCGCGTGGTCCTCAAACTTCCTGGAGAGCTCCGGTCCCGAAATGTGCTCGAAGCCGGGATAGTCCTCGACATCATGGGTGTTAGCGATCTGTCCACCCGGCAGATATTTCTCGATACAGAGTGTCTTTAGATTTGCGCGCGAGCCATAGAGACCTGCCGTCAGGCCACCCGGACCCGCACCCACTATGATGATGTCATAATCAGTTTGCAGTGCCATAACTCATCCTCGTCATGCAGTATTATACCATACCGAAGTTCATGTTTATAACGATGTCAACTATCGTGAGTTCCCACCTGCCTTACCAGTCGACCCCGCGTTGCGCGAGGATGCCCTGCCGGTAAGGGTGCTTGATCTCGGTCATCTCGGTGACCAGATTCGCAACCTCAATAACCTCAGGTTTGGCGCCGCGACCGGTAATCACCAGATGCAACTTCTCCGGTTTGGCGGCAATCAAGTCGAGTACCTCGGACAGATCGACCAGCCCCAAATCGAGCGCGACATTCAACTCATCGAGAATCACCAAATCATACTTGCCTGAGCCGACTATCTCACGCGCATAAGCCAAGCCCCGGCGTGCCGCCTCGCGATGCACCGAAAAATCTTTGTCGTCGTCGACGATCCCCACGAAGCCTTCACCAACCTGCTCCATCTCGACATAGTCCGCGAGCAACTTAATGCCTTTGAGCTCGCCATACTTCCAACTGCCCTTGACGAACTGCAGGATTTTGACTTTCCATTTGTAACCGGCGGCGCGCACGCACATCCCCAGCGCCGCGGTGGTCTTGCCCTTGCCGTCGCCGGTGTAGACAATCGTCAGACCGACTTTCTTTTCCTCTTGCCGCTGCGCCATGATCCGGTGATCGACCTCCTTCTGCCACGAAGACCAAATAGCCAAGGTGGAAGCTGGGCCGAATCTAATCAATAATCCCTTGCCAGTAAAGGGGAATGCGTCAGATGCACCATTGCTACACTGGTTTTCTGCTAAGTACTTGCTCGCAAAGCGAGTGTTGGAAGAAATGGTTGACATAAAGGCCCCGGATGTGTAATATAGGGCGTCAGTCTCAGACAGAATTTCGCACCTGACAAGGTATGCGAGACGAGCTGCTTTTGAGTTTAGTTTTATCTGAGATTGTGAATTCGTTCACAAGCTCAGTGGCCATAGATGACGGTTATTGTGGTGGAATCTGGAAGCTAGACAAGGATCTGACGATGCAGTTTACCAAGGCTGAAGAGTACGGGATTTTCGGCATCATGTATCTGGCAACGCAACCTAAGGGTAAGATTACTCCGCTGTCCGAGATTTCCGAAAACCAGAGCGTTCCCGAGAAGTTTCTGGCCAAGATTTTCCAGTCGCTTTCGAAATCGGGCCTGATTCGTTCTCATCGCGGTGTTCGTGGCGGCTTCACGCTTGGGCGTCCAGCCGAGAAAATCAGTGTCAAGGATGTCGTAGAGGCAATCCAGGGCCCTTATCGCATCTCCAAGTGTCTCACCGAGCCGCTCGATTCGCAATCGCCGGCGGCCGCTGCGCTGCGCCAGTTGTTGATCAAGGCTCAGGACAGTCTGCTCACAGTCTTCTCGAGCCACACGATAAAGGATTTGACCGACTGGCAGGATTAAGCTAACTTCGATGCAGGTCCGCACTTGCGGACCATCTGAGCTTTAGAGGAGTAGGCCAGCAGCGGATTAATTATGTCTGTCAAACCTGATCATTGGATAGCCAACATGGCAAAGAAAGAGGGACTCATCTCTCCCTTTGCCGCCAAGCCAAGTCGCAAGGGCGTGATCTCTTACGGGCTCTCGGCCTATGGTTATGACATGCGACTGGCAGATGAGTTCCGACTGTTGACAGACATGCAGGCCGGCGTCACCGATCCCAAACAAACCAATGATTCGCAGTATCAGGAGATCAAGAGCAAGGCACTGCTGATCCCACCCAACTCTTTCGCGCTGGGTCGCAGCCTCGAATATTTCCGCATCCCGCGCGACATTCTGGCGCTCTGCACCGGCAAGTCGACCTATGCTCGCTGTGGCTTGGTGGTCAATGTCACGCCGCTGGAACCGGAGTGGGAAGGCTATGTGACGATCTCAATGGCGAACACCGGTCCCCTGCCTCTGCGGGTCTACGCCAATGAAGGCATCGCTCAGGTGATTTTCCTCGAGGCCGCGGACGAGTGCCGCACCTCTTACGCCGATAAGAAAGGTAAGTACCAGGCACAGCGCCGCGTTACCGGCGCGCGAGTTTCAAAATGACGACCACTTCCTTTACCATAGAACGATAGTCAAAACGAGGTTAGAGCAAATGTCACATACAACCGGCACGACGACAGCCGCACCAAAAACCAGCAAACGCGAGATGGTCTCAATTGATGGCAACACCGCCGTCGCTCATGTAGCCCATGCCACCAATGAGGTGATCGCGATCTATCCGATTACGCCCTCATCGGTAATGGGCGAGATCGCCGATTTCAAATCATCACGCGGCGAAACGAATATCTGGGGTACAATTCCCAATGTCGTGGAGATGCAGTCGGAGGCCGGCGCGGCGGCGGCCTGTCATGGTTCGCTGACCGCAGGCGCGTTGACGACCACCTTCACGGCCTCGCAGGGACTTCTGCTGATGATTCCCAGCATGTTCAAGATTGCCGGTGAGTTGACCCCGACGGTCTTTCATGTCTCGGCCCGTGCCGTGGCGACTCACGCCCTCTCGATCTTCGGCGATCACTCCGATGTGATGGCGACTCGTACCACCGGTTATGGCCTGCTGGCCTCCGGCTCGGTGCAGGAGGCAATGGACAACGCCCTGATTTCGCAGGCTATCGCGCTGCGGTCTCGCATTCCCTTCGTGCATTTCTTCGATGGTTTCCGCACCTCGCATGAAGTTTCCAAGATTGAGGAATTGACCAAGGATGACATGCGGGCGATGCTACCCGATGAATTGGTGGAAGGCTGCCGTGAGCGCTCGCTGATTCCCGACCGGCCGACCCTGAAGGGTTCTTCGCAGAACCCCGATGTCTTCTTCCAGAGTCGTGAGGCGGTCAACAAATATTACATCGGCGCGATTCCTATTGCTCAAGCGGCGATGGACCAGTTCGCCAAGCTGACCGGTCGACACTATCATCTCTTTGACTATTACGGCGATCCGAAAGCGGATCGCGTGGTCATCCTGATGGGCTCCGCCGCGGAGACGATGCACGACACAGTCGACTACCTGAATGCCAAAGGCGAGTCGGTCGGTCTGATCAAGGTCAGGCTCTATCGACCCTTCTCGGTCGAGGCGCTGGCCAAGGCGATCCCGGCATCGGCCAAGGTGATTGCCGTGCTGGACCGCACCAAAGAGCCGGGTGCTGTCGGCGAACCGCTCTACACCGATATCCAAACCGCTCTCGAAGAGATGGTCGCCGGTGGTTTCGCACCGTTTAAGACGACCCCGAAAATTGTCGGCGGACGCTATGGTTTAGGTTCGAAAGAGTTTTATCCGCATGATGCCAAGGCGGTGCTGGACAATCTCAAGCAGAGCACGCCACGCAATCATTTCACGGCCGGGATTGTCGACGATGTAACCAACACTTCGTTGGCAGTTGATCGCAGTTTCGACATCGAGCCGGAGGACACCTTCCGGGGACTTTTCTACGGTTTGGGCGCGGATGGCACAGTCGGCGCGAACAAGAATTCGATCAAGATTCTCGGTGAGAATACAGATAAGTACGCACAGGGCTATTTCGTCTATGACTCAAAGAAGGCCGGTGCCGTGACCGTTTCGCATGTGCGCTTTGCCAAGAATGAAATCCGTAGCCCCTATCTAATTAACAACGCGAACTTCGTGGCCTGCCACAATTTTTCTTTTCTTGAGAAGTACGACATGCTCGCCAAGCTGGTCGAGGGCGGTACCTTCCTGTTGACCAGCCCCTATGCCGCCAACGAGGTCTGGGATCAACTGCCGATTGAAGTGCAGCAGTCGATTATCGACAAGAAGGCCAAGTTCTATGTCATCGATGCGATTAAGATTGCCAAGGAGTTGGGTCTCGGCGCGCGCATCAACATGATCATGCAGACGGCCTTCTTCCTGATCTCCGGAATTCTACCGGAGGATGAAGCCATCGCCGCAATCAAGCATGCAATCAAGAAGACTTACGGTATCAAGGGCGAGAAGGTCGTGCAGATGAATTACAACGCGGTCGACGCTGCGCAGGGTGGCATTCAGAAAGTCGACTATCCGAATAAGGTCACCAGCACGGTGCACCGTCCACCAATCGTCCCGGACGACGCGCCCGAGTTTGTCAAGACCGTGACCTCGGAGATCATTGCCGGTCGCGGTGACGATCTGCCCGTCTCGGCTTTCCCGGTCGATGGTACCTACATGACCGGCACAACGCAGTATGAGAAGCGCAACATTGCAGTCGACATTCCGGTCTGGGATCCGGAGACCTGCATTCAGTGCAATATCTGCGCGATCGTCTGCCCCCACGCGGCAATTCGGCCGAAGGTCTACGACCCGAAACATCTGAAAGGCGCGCCGGCCACCTTCAAGTCCGCTGAGGCGCGCACCAAGGCATATGAGGGTCTCCTCTACACTCTGCAGATCGCCCCGGAAGACTGCACCGGTTGTGTGATCTGTGTCAATGCCTGTCCGGCGTTTGCCAAAGATGCCGAGGGCAACAAGACCGAGCGGCGCGCAATCAACATGGAATTCCAGATGCCGTTACGCGAACCGGAGCGCGAGAACTACAAGTTCTTCCTCGCTCTGCCGGAACCGGACAGCTCGCGATTCAATGTCGCCACAGTCAAGGGCAGCCAGTTTGTCACGCCGCTGTTTGAATACTCCGGCGCGTGTGCCGGTTGCGGCGAGACTCCCTATGTCAAGCTGCTGACGCAGCTTTTCGGCGACCGGATGGTCGCCGGCAACGCCACCGGCTGCTCCTCGATCTACGGCGGCAACCTGCCAACGACCCCCTACACCCACCGTCCCGATGGACTCGGACCGGCCTGGTCGAACTCTCTGTTCGAGGATGCCGCTGAGTTCGCGTTGGGGATGCGGCTCAACGCCGACAAGATGAAAGAATTCGCGCTCGAACTGGTCGGCAGGCTCTTCCCCGACAAGCTGCGTGAGTTTAAAGAGGCGCCGCAGATCACACCGGAGGAGATCGGGGCCGTCCGCGCTAAGGTAACGGCGCTCAAGGAAGCTCTTAAGAAGCTGAACTCTGAAGAAGCCAAACGGCTTCTGGCAATCGCCGATTATCTGGTGAAGAAATCTGTTTGGGCAATTGGCGGCGATGGTTGGGCTTATGATATCGGTTTCGGTGGCCTCGACCATGTGTTGGCCACCGGTCGCAATGTCAACGCCCTGGTGCTTGATACCGAAGTATATTCCAATACCGGCGGCCAGATGTCGAAATCGACACCGCTCGGCGCAATCGCCCAGTTCGCCGCCGGCGGTAAGCCGATCCCGAAGAAAGACCTGGGTCTGGCGATGACCGCTTATGGTAATGTCTATGTGGCTCGTATCGCCATGGGCGCCTCCCAAAATCAAGCCGTCAAGGCGCTCGCTGAGGCGGACGCCTATGATGGACCTTCGCTGGTCATTGCCT
>JBDRQZ010000238.1:0-4765 GCA_043826025.1 bacterium
CCGTCAACAAGCCTCCCGTCACTCCGTGAGCACCTGCTCTCGGGATCGAGGCCATGACGGTGACACTAAAATTCGGCCGAGTCTCCTCTCTCCCCTCATCAACCACAAATCCCGAACCCTGAGCCGCCGAGCTTGTCACCGACAATGACTGGAACGCCTTGTTGTTGGTTTCATCTAACTCAGGAATTGCGTTGCAGTAGTCAACGACAACGTATATATCGACGTCGAGCGGGTCCGAGAAAGTTATGTTGAGGCCATAGTAAAACCCAGTGTACCCACCGGGTGGTATGTCCTCAGGCACGTCCCGGGTCCAAAAAAAGTCGCCGCCGGCGTCAGGATCGCCAAAGAAGAAATCGAGTTTGGGCGCAAAGGCTGTGTCAGTACCTGCGTTATACAAAGCAGCGCCGATAAACACCACGGCCCCAACTTCTGCTGGATTTGGCTGAATCAGAATCAAATCAGGCCATAGCACTAGGTCGGGGAGCAAGTCCGAAGGCGGAGTGGTTGTGTCACAGGCCTCGGTACACCACTGGCTGGATGAATTCACTCTCACAAAATAACCATCGCCAGGATCCGCCGCAAAATCTCTGCCGCGCAAGGTGTCGCCATAGGTCCTGACTATCGACTCCCATTTCTGTGTCGACGGGTCCCACTTGTGAACTTCCTGACAGTCAGTGATATCCTCTACCAGGTCAACAGCCGAATAGCAGGAGTTCTCATTTGGTATCGAAATGGCATTGAGCCCCGCCTGAAGCGAAGTACACTGGCCATCCTCTGGCAGCGCACCGACCAGGGACATATTCGTCTCGGCAGTCACCTTGGCAAAGAAGCCCTCCTGAGTCGCAATGGGAAAGTCACCGCTGAGCCAATCCTGGCCGGCACCGTCCCAACCGATAATCTCTAGGCACCCCGGGATTCCCGCCAGAATGTCACCAGACACAACCGGGCCAATTGGTTCGACCGGCAATCCCAACAAATTCAGCCCCGGCGCCAACGCAACGCTACGTCCCTGCAAACCAAGTGAATGCGACAGGCCATACAGGGCCAGGGCCGTGCTGTAAGCGTCATCATTCCAACTGCCGTTGGGAAGTTGCGTGCTTTCGAGATAGCTCCTGGCACTGGTGATCACCGCTGACATGGGATCCACTTCTGCCATAGCTGCCGCTGCAATACCAGTAACATAGGGACTGCTCACGCCGTCGTTGCCGAATCCGCCATCGGGATTTGTCTGCGTGACCATCCAGTCGAAGCCGTCCTGCAATTGGGTGGCGACATCATAGTCATCGACCAGCAAGGCCAGAGTGAGAATGGCGTGCGCCGTGAAAAACACCGAACTCGAATCTCCCTCGAAAAACGACCATCCCCCGTCAGGGTTTTGAGAGGAAAGCAGGAAACTCACCCCTGCCCCGAGACAGACTATGCAGCCGTCCGGGGATGATTTCAGCGCCCTTATGGCCAGCGCCGTCTCCAGAACATTGCTGGCATATCCAGCCCGATAGCCCCAACCACCATGCTTGCTCTGCATGGCTGCGAGACTGTCCAGTAGGGTCGGTGACACATATCCGTCGTTGACTGCGGCCGCAACCATGATCTTCCGCGCCAGATAGTCTACAGACGATGTCCTTGTGCCGTATACAGCGTTGGACCCAATTGCGACAACTGCGCTATCACCACCCAGTCGCGACAGGATTTCAACCACCACCGTCGCATCGCGATAGGGTGATTGATTCTCCTCACCCCAAAGCCCAGAAGGGGCCTGATTGGCTTCGAGGTAGGCGGTGCCCGACGACACTGACGACTCCGCGGACGGCGACAAGGCAAATATAGCTATGATTATCATTGCCAACCTAAACATCCACCTGGGGAGCCGCAGCCCAGTTGTCAACCCTCCCTCAAAACTCTTTAGATTTCCTTGCCGCAGCTGAGTGACTCTCAATCTATGCCCCGGCCTACAAAGAGCCGGCGAGCCCAGGGTGATACTCGATAGATCAATCATTGACAATAACCCTCAATGACTTTCGCAGAACGAGACAGCTATCATTGGTAGCTGTAAGCCATACCGTGTATTCGCCGGGTTGGGCCGGGGCGCGCAGCCGAAGACCGCCCTTTCCAGACACGCCCAGATTGATAAAGCTCGGCGCCCACACATCGAACGTCGCGTTAGCCCTTCCCAGTTCTTCGCAACTTGGACTCAGTTCCAATTCCTCCAGTGAGGTGACTACCATTTCCTCTGGAAAGCCGCTGACCACTGGCTCGGCCAGCAGCCGACCTCGCGAGATGTAGGGACTATCACTTGTCACGATCGAATCCAATTGCTTTGCGAATTCGAGTGCTTCCTGCGGATCGCCACGCCAGGTGAACCGGCAAACAAAATTGCCCTGCCGCAAGAGCATCGTGGTCGGTCCAGATCTGGAGTGCGAGTGCCACACCATTGACTCATCTCCGACCACATCGCTGCCTATCGAAGGCGCCACCGGTATCGCATCCCCTAAGAAGCAATATGCTTCCCGGGCGGCCTCACGCGAAAAATACGCTCCGGCCAAAGCCTGCATCACTTTCACTTCGCTGGTACTGTCAACAAAGGAAAATGTCGGACCTCCCTCTGTTAGGGTCATCTTGGCACTCGGCAGTCCGACCGCCGACCAGAGTTCGTTGCAGTCTATGCCAGTTATGATCTTATCGTTCGACTTGTCCGAGGCCAGGCCCGTGATTGTGGCGAGAGCAAGACATATGCATAAGCCGAACAGCCCTCTAATCCAGTTTTTCTTCATTTGAAAAGACCTCCTATGTCTCCCGGCACCCACTGCCAATCAACCCTGTGGTGATTTGACCACGGTGGGTAACCAGCACCTGTCTGACGAACTGCTTCAAGCAAGTGAGGATGATCATCGAATGACACCCATTTAGTGCCGTTCCAAACCTCGTAGTCAACTCCGGCGGGCGTTTTGATCTTCAGCTCGATGTCATCAAGCGAGGACATTGCGGAGTTGCCATATGAGGGATCGTAGAAACTCCCTCCCGATTCAACGATCGCGTGAAATGTGAAGTGTGGGTCCGCACCAACCTCTCCATCCGGATGTGCTGGAACAATCACCTGCATTGATGGTCCCCACCATGGCTTTGTACCGCTCCCCAGTTTGTATCTATCGACGATGCCTGGTTCGCACCCTCCCCAGAAGAAAACAACAGAAGAGGATAGCCCCACGCTTCCAAGCAAACACGACATTAACCTAGCGTGAGCGTCACACTGACCTTCCTTGAATTCTGCAAGATACAGGGGATGACCTGCGACCGGTATCTGAGGATTATAGGTAATTTCATCGTAGATTCCTTCGCAGATACTCCGCCTGATATTCGGAGAGCCATCGACGTACTCACAGGCTTTCTCCAGCGCTAAATCGTAGAGTGGCGACTCCACGGGAGTTGAGTTGATGAAGTGCAATCTGTGCGGTCCGCTTGCCCAGAACAATGGATCCCAGTCCGAACCTCCATCCAGGGATAATTCCCACATAAACGATGCGTCGATCGTCCTAACACCGTTGGAGTTTGGAAGCGGATTGGAGCCTAGAATGTCGTCGACATCTCCGTCAAGGTTCAAAAGGTCCTCCACTGACGAGCCCATAATCCGAAGACCTGAAGCAGACGCGATTTCGGTTCCAGCATAGCTGACCTTGATGCTCACACCAGATGTGATCGACGGGGAGACAGCTGGAGAAACAGTCAAGGTGGCAAACATTGAGGGCGCAGTATTCTTGGTGTAGCAAGCAGGATCGCTTCGGCCAGAATTGGTCCAGACTGGCGTATCCCACCCGAATAGGTGGTGCTTTCCATATACATACCAATCTATTGGCCACGCGCTTACGTCAAAGTCGTTCGTGAACCCAACTTCCGTGACCTCGACATCGAATATGGTCACTTCCTTCTCGAGGGTGCCACAGCCGCAATCTGACGTATTCGAGCCGCAACTGAAGGTGTAGACCCCGGGACCCCACCCCATCGCAATCTGATTAATAGTATACTTGCAGATGAAGTACTCCGTCGGGGACTGCAGCAGAACACATTGGTCGTCTTCGTCTTTGCCCCAGTAATTTAAGGTAGGCACTTCAAAGACCCAGCGCTCCTGACTCCCCGCGAAGTAATAGTCGTTGATTCCTGCCGGCTCCACAGTTATCTCGCCTACCGGCTCAAGACAATGAAGTCCGCTGTAATCGATCTCCCACTCATCCACCGTCGCGCCGCCGTCGTGGATCTCGCCGCCCTGGCCGCCGGAGATCATATACCCGGCCCCACAGCCGGCAGGTTCCATGCAAATCCAGCCAGTACCGGTCCAGTTGTAATAGGTGATCTGGCTCTGTGGGATGATCACGGTGCTGCCGCCGGCGACGCAGTCAACTACTGCGGAGTCAATCCACCAGGGCTGGTTGAGTGAGCCACAACTGTTACCCCCACCGGGAGTAATGGTACAAAGTGGAATTCCCAGATCACTGGCCAGCTCAAATATTTTAATGGTCGAGACAGCTTCCTCATCGAACTTGGTCTCAAACACGCGGTTTTCCTGGATCGAGCCATCGGCCCCGCCGAGCTTCATGAAATCGCAGCCGACGTCATCACCATATACCGACCACGGACCCAGGATTTTGCGATCAGCATCGACAATCATTCCAGTCCATGAGAAACTGCTGAGTATCAAAGTGTTCTCGACGATCGCCTCAGAGATGTTGTTGGTCAAATGGATGTGCATGAGGGCGGCCAGCTCATCATCAGC
>JBDRQZ010000239.1:0-4189 GCA_043826025.1 bacterium
ATACGTTGGAAAGGACTTTTCTGTGAATGACGGTGGAAACGCTCAGGTCCAGATCGAGGCGCTCGAAAGAGAGATCATGGAGAAGAAACAGGAATTGGCGAGACTGCGAAAAACAGCCGAGCCGGAGACAATCGCCGACTACAAGTTAGAGACGCTCGTCGGCAGTCGCAAGCTCAGCGACTTCTTTGCCGGCAAGCGGGACCTGATTCTGATCCACAACATGGGTAAAGGTTGTCGCTACTGCACACTGTGGGCGGATGGCTTCAACGGGCTGCATCAACATCTGCAGAACCGAACCGGGTTGGTGCTGGTCTCGCCGGATGATCCACAGGTGCAGCAGGAGTTTGCGGCGAGTCGTGGGTGGAAGTTCCCGATCGCCTCCGGGCACGGCAGCAGCTTCGCGGCCGATCTGGGATTCGCCCAGGATGGCAAGTACTGGCCGGGCGTGTCGGTCCTGCGCCGGCAGGATAATGGTTCAATCGTGCGGGTGGCGAAAAGCTTTTTCGGACCGGGCGACAACTATTGCTCGCTGTGGGATCTCTTCGATCTGCTGCCTGATGGGCCTGCCGGTTGGGAGCCGCAGTATAGCTATGAATAAATCTCCGCTTGCGGCTCCGCTAGAGTTTGCGATTTATTTCCGGGGTTTTCGAAAACGAGGAGACAGGGAGAAGAAGTGATTTCGTTTAGTAGCAGGTCAGTACTAGTGACCGGTGGGTCGCGCGGAATCGGCGCGGCGACCGCGAGACTGTTCGCACGGGCCGGCGCCAATGTCGCGATTGGCTATCATGAGCAGGTTGACACCGCGACCGCTGTGCTCCATCAGTGTCGCAGTTACAAGGTCTCCGCGATTGCGCTACGGGCAGATATCGCCAAGCGTGCGGAAGTCGAGACCATGGTGCAGGAGGTCGTAAACGAGTTCGGCTCACTCGATGTGCTGGTCAATAACGCCGGCATCTGGAAAGAAGCGGCGATTGACGAGATGACCGATGCGCAACTTGACGAAACCCTCAAAGTCAATCTGAACTCGATGTTCTACTTCTGTACGGCTGCCGCTAGACAGATGAAAACGCAGAAATCGGGTGTCATCGTCAACATCTCCTCCACTGCCGGGCAACGCGGCGAGCCGCTGCATTCGCACTACGCCGCCACCAAGGGCGCCGCGATCAGCCTGACCAAGTCGCTGGCAGTGGAGCTGGCACCGTATGGGATCAGGGTCAACTGTGTCGCGCCCGGTTGGGTCGACACCGATATGAGTCGACCGTCGCTGGCGAGCCCGGAGGCGGAGAAGATACTCAAGACTATTCCGCTGGGGCGGGTCGGCACGCCGGACGAGATCGCCGGTCCGATTTTGTTTGCTGCCTCAGAGTGGGCGACTTTCATTACCGGGGAAGTTATCAATGTTAATGGCGGCGCGGTGCTCTGTGGCTAGCAGCTCGCGCCCCTGAAAGTGAGGTGGCACTTATGTCAGGATCACGTGGCAAATTCGACCGTTATCAGGCTTACGTCTCCATCGATCGTTCGCGGATGATCCTGCGTGACTACCTCGCGACCGACCGCACGGTGCTGGCCAACCAGAACACTTTTCTCGCTTACATCCGCACGGCCCTGACGCTGTTTGTGGCGGGCATCACTTTCATAAGGTTCTTCGACAGTCTGATCATCGCGATCATTGGCTGGGCCTTCATCCCCGCGGGCATCGTGACCTTCATTGTCGGTCTGGTACGCTACAACCATTTGCGGGTCTCATTGCGACTGATTAAGGACCCGCCCAACAAACCGGATTCCGCGAAAATCGCACCACACTCCTCGACCGACAACTAAGAGCAAAGCGAATTCGACCGAACGAATCGCACTTCGCAACGTCTAGAGCTTTGAGGAAGTGCACTCGATGCGTCTATTCCAACCTGGGAGAGACCCGGGCCGGCCGGAGGATGTTCGCGCCTTTGTCGAGCAGCTCGTCGAAATGTGGTCCGACACCGGCCTGGGACAGCGGAATGCCCGCCGACTTCTGAAAACCGAAGCCCGCACCGCGCAGGGTCGGCTGCTGCTCTTTTTCAGCGAGCAGCGATTGGCTGGCATGATGGCGGAAACGCATGACCCGGCGACCTGGAATCTCTATCGTGGACTGCGTCAGTTGCTCTTCAAACTGGCCCGGATGCTGCCTGAATGATCGCTAATTAACTATCGACACTACAATATGTTACCATGTTCAACTAAAGTGTTTTACCAAAGCATCCAGCACATAAGACCAAGCCCGATCGAAGTAATCGTATAGCCCATCCCACTGCGCGCCTTCGCCCCAGCAGAGTTGCCGAAATTCCAACTTTGTCTGCCCGGACTCAGTCGGCTTAAAGAAGATCACGACCTGGGTGCGGATCTCTCGCAGCTCCGGGAATGAAGGCGGCGCATTCCACTCGAATGAAAGCATTCGTTTTGGCAGGAAGCTCAAAATCCGGCAGCCCTCGCCGCCGCGCAAGCCGGCCGGCGCCGATGGGTCGAAATAGAACTCATAGGGACCACCCAGCCGCAGCTTGACTTCGTTGTCGACCTCGAGGAAAGCCTTGACACCCTCAGAGGTCGTCCAGGCCCACCAGACCTCGTCAACAGTGGCGGGCACGACGACAATCTTCTCCAGCACACGTTCGCCCGGCTCAGTGGCATAGCGATCCGGCCTGATATTGTCGGCCATCAGTGAGACCCGCATTGGCGTCATCTCATAGGTGTGGACGCCGGCAACTACCGAGGGTTCCTGCTCCATGATGTCACGTGCTTCGGCCTCCGACTCAACCTGCAAGACGATCAGGCCAAAGGGCTCAAACACCGGCCCCGCCATCAGGCACTTCCGTTTGGCGGTCAGCTCTTTCAGGTAGAGATAGTGCTCCCCCATGACCGCCTCTTCCCTGTCGGTCATATTATCGGGCCAGCCGTCACGAGTCCCCAGCAGGCGGACGAAATAGTGCTCATACTTCATATCGTTCTCCGCAAACAGTGGCAGGTGCGTCAGCAGGATCACACCCAACAGCATCAGACTTAATTTTCGCATCTTTGTTCCCCGGCATTTGCCCGTGAATTGGCAGACCCGCAACTGCGGATCGTTTCCTTGTCCCTGGAATATACGAACCAGAATGGCGGACCACAATCACATCAGCGTGGGCGCAGCCGCCATTGGAAGCGCGTCAGATCGATCCGGCCGGAGGCTTCGACAAAGATCCCTTCAGCCTCCAGCAGCGCCTGCTGCAGCTCGAACCCCTGCCCCCGTTTGAGCGCGATCTTGCCCTCGCGGTTGATTACCCGATGCCAGGGCAGATTGTCACGCTCGGAACTGGAGTGAAGGATTCGAACTACCTGCCGCGCAGCGCGCGGGCTGCCGGCCAGTTCGGAAATCTGGCCGTAGGTGGCGACGCGGCCTTTGGGGATGCGCCTGAGCGCGCGTTTGACCAGCGTTGTGAAGTCGGCGGTCATAGCTGGAAGATACGCCCAGATTCAGATGAGGTTTCAGATTAGGCGGCAGAGCCCCGTAGATTGCTTCGCTCGCTCTATCAAAGCGTCAGGAGAGGACTCCTGACGCGGCACTGTGGGATGTCTATCGCGTTAGTGCGCGGCAGATGTCCACATCTGCCCGGCCATCCATTAGAAATTAGGGCACATCCCGGAACAGGTCCGGGACAAGCGTGGACATGTGCCGCCCACAATTATCCGGAGTTAGCGCGAAAGCAGGTAGCTGAATCCGATTGTCAGGCGCGGTTCCAGACGAGGCTGATCGATCGCCGCGTCGGCGTCGGCATAGGTAAAGTCCTTGCGCGCGTTGACATCGTCGCCGTTGGGGCTGTAGCTGGTGTCATGGCCCTGCAGCCTGCTCTCGAAGTAGTAGTCGAGTCCACCGCCCAGAACCAGCATCAAACGCGGACCGATCCCGATTCGATGCTCCAGAGCTGCGCCCAGCCCCCACTGGTTGCTTCTGACATCGAAATCCTCATTGCCGCCGACATATTTGAAGTTGCCGGTAAATGAGACATGCCGCAGCCCGGTAACCAGAAAGGTGCGGCTCGACTTGCCACGCGCAAAGGGCCAGAGCACATCGAGACGGACATCCCACCAGCGGCCTTTGGTCTCCGGCACGCCGTTGGTGGCATCATTGATGAAGAACTCGCGCGCCGCAGCGGAGTTCCCCGCCCGCACTGCGGCATAG
>JBDRQZ010000240.1:0-4221 GCA_043826025.1 bacterium
CGCCCAGATAGGTTGAGTAGGTAACTTCCGGGTCGATCACCAGCGGCAGGTCCGGATTATACGTCCCGAGCGCAAAACCAAAACTGCGGTCGCCGCGCGGTTGATAGGCGCCGACGATTTCAGCCCCGCCCGGCTGATAGACATAGGGTGGCTTCTCACTCACTGATCCCCAAATTGTGCCAACCGTTAGCTCGCCATTGGCTGCAACCCCGAATGATGTCACATTCTCATAGACAATTTCTATCAGTGCCGGATCGACACCAGGTTCGAGAATGAACTCATACTTGAATGCGCCGGTTTGACTGCTACAGCGCAAATCGATGCCGGGGTAAAGCTCTGTGTAGATCACTTCGCGATAGCCCGGTACATCGCGTTGCCAGCGTGATGGATCATCACCGAGAAAGTAGTTGCAGCGACTGGCGAGCGGGTCGACACCGGAGATCACAGCATTAGTCCGGGCCCCTCGGAAGGAGGCCTTGATCAGCACTGTTTCCGCTTGCGGCGGTGTTGTCGCTTTTGGATCGAGAGGCTGCAAGCGGTCGGAGGCTTCAGTCAGACGCACGAATTGATAGTATATTCCATCCTCGGCTAGCCAGATTGTGGCCCCGGCGGTTTCCGCGCGAAAATGAATCTGGCTGGGCCACTGCCCCTGATTAGCTATGAACCCACACGGCGCCATCGCTTTGAAACCGGCAAGCTCCGCCCTGACACTGCCGACGAGCAGAATCAGAATTCCGCAGAGGGCTAGAAACGATTTCTGAGTAAAGCCTGACTGTTTGGCTACCCGCATCTCGATGATCTGTGCCAGCCTGGTGGCTGCCGGTGTGAAAGTTCGCCGAATCGGAAAGTAATTACCCTTATGCATATAAGGTAGTCGCCGGCGTCGATAGCGTCAAGCGCATTTGGCGTCGGGCTGCAACGTAAAAAGGCTTTTCAGTACGCTCCCCGCCGACTAACTTATTGTGATAGTTGATCTCTGGGAGAAAAGTGAGGAGCTAGACCGCATGCGACCCAAAGTCAGATTTCTGGAGCCGGAACTGCTGGAGAAGATAATCTCGGAGGCTCGCCATCTGCTGGCCACTCTGGGGATGGAAATCCACAATGAGAAAGTACTGAGGCTGTTGGCCGATCATGGTGCCGAAGTTGATTCAACCAGCAAACGGGCCAGGTTCAGCGCCGCACTGATTGACCGAGCGCTGGCCAGTGCGCCGGCAGAATTCAAGCTCTATGACACCCTCGGCCGGGAGACAAATGATTTCTCCAGCGACAAGGTTCACTTCACCCCCGGTTCGGCGGCAATCACCGTGCTCGACAGCGAGACGCAGCAGCTCCGCAAACCGACCTCGGCGGATTACGTCGACTACGCCAAGCTGATGACCAAACTGCCGCATCTGGCCTCACAGGCGACTGCCTTTATCCCGCAGGATGTACCGGAGCGAATCTCCGACAGCTATCGGCTCTTCCTCAGTCTGATGTTCTGCGACAAGCCGGTGGTTACGGGAGCCTTCACGATTGAGGCTTTCGAGATCATGAAGGAGCTGCAACTTGCGGTGCGCGGCAGCGCCGAGTCGCTCGCCGCCAAACCGTTGACGGTTTTCTCGGTCTGCCCCACTGCGCCACTCAAGTGGAGCGAGGTCACCTCGCAGAACCTGCTCGATTGTGCTGAGTACTCGATTCCAGTGGAGTATATTTCGATGCCGCTCGCCGGGTTTATGGCGCCGGTGACTTTGGTCGGTAGCCTGGTGCAGCACACCGCCGAGACCCTTTCCGGTGTTGTGATTTCACAACTTGCCAAACCGGGCACACCGGTCCTCTATGGCGGTTCGCCGGCGATTTTCGACATCCGCTATGAGACCACCCCGATGGGGGCCATCGAGACAATGATGATCGACTGCGCTTATGCCGAGATCGGCAAGCATCTCGGTCTGCCGACTCAGGCTTATATCGGTCTTTCGGATGCCAAGCAACTTGACGCGCAGGCCGGCATCGAAACCTCGATCGGTGCGACCCTGGCGGCATTGGCGGGCATCAACAATATCTCCGGCCCCGGCATGCTCGATTTCGAGAGCTGTATCAGTTTGGAAAAACTGGTGGTGGACAACGAAATCTGCGGGATGGCTCTACGAATGATCGAGGGAATTGAGCCCAAAGAGGATTTCCCGGCGCTGCCACACTTTGAAGAGTTACTCAAAGAGAAGCACCTGTTGATTGCCGATCATACCCGCCGCTATCTGCGCGAGGAGCACTATTTCCCCGGTCCGACGATCAATCGCGCTAACCGGGCGCGCTGGGAGGAGGAGGGCAAGAGCACTCTCTTCGAACGGGCACAGGGCGAGGTGAAACGATTGCTCAGTGAGTATGAACCGTCAGCGATGGCTGATGATAAGAAATCGGAAATGACGAATCTAATGCGCGCCGAGGCGCGACGCTACGGATTGGATCAACTTCCCGGAATCGGCACTTGAGAACTGTGCGTTCATACACTGCCACCGACTGCGAACCGGAGTTGGCTGCAATTCTGGAGTGCCAGCAGATTCCGCGTGACACGAAGCTTGACCGACGCATCAGCGAGCTGATCGAGCGGGCGATCTCTGAATTCGCGAAGATCGCCAGGCCGAGGGCGCTGGTCACTGAAATCAGTCAGCCGGAGTTCGCCGCAGTCTATCGCGGTGCGGGCAACAATGAGCCGGTGACACCGGTTGGCGATATCTATCCCCACGCCGAGCATCTAGCGCTGTTCCTGCTTACAGTCGGCGCCGGAGTGTCAGAGCAAATCGACTGGCTCTTCTCGCAAAACGACTTCGCGCTCGGTGCGATGCTCGATTCGGTTGCCTCGGCGGCAGCGGATCGGGTCGCCGATCTGGTGGAGAGTCAGTACCTGAGTGAGGTGGCGGCTGCTGACGATCTGCATTCGCTGCGATTCAGTCCCGGCTATTGCGGCTGGCATGTGAGTGGACAGCAGCGGCTGTTTGAGTTTCTCAAACCGGAGGAGATCGGCGTTACGCTACGCCCCAGTTTTCTGATGGAACCCCTCAAGTCGATCTCCGGAGTGATTATTGTTGGGGAATCGCGGATCTTTGATTTTGATGACAGCTATGATTTCTGTGCGGCTTGTCGCGATCACTCCTGTCGCGAGCGGCGACCGACCGGCCCGCAACAGAAAGAGATGAGGTAGATAGCAATGGAAGTGTTGGAGCAAATCGCTCAGGGCCTTGAACGAGGCGACCACACAAGTGTCGGCGAGCTGACACAAAAGGCAATCGCGGCCGGATTGCCACCGAAACAGATACTGGACGATGGCCTGATCGCCGGGATGGCAGTGGTGGGCCGCAAGTTTAAGGCGCATGAAATCTTTCTGCCCGATGTCTTGCTGGCTGCCAAGGCGATGTATGCCGGGATGGACCTGCTCAAGCCGCTGCTCATCAAAGATGAGATTCCCACACTGGGAAAAGTGGTGATCGGCACGGTGCAGGGCGATCTGCATGACATCGGCAAGAATCTGGTGGCGATCATGTTACGGGGCGCCGGGTTTGAGGTGGTCGATCTGGGTAATGATGTCGCGCCCGAGAAATTCGTCGCTGCGGCCGAGCAGGAGGGTGCGGTCGCAATCGGTCTCTCGGCGCTGCTCACCACCACCATGCCGATCATGAAGCAGGTCGTGGCATTGGTCAAAGAGAAAGGTCTCGCCGGCAAGGTCAAAGTCGTGATCGGCGGCGCGCCGGTGACCAAAGATTTCGCCGAACAAATCGGCGCCGATGCATACGCATTCGATGGCATGAGTGCAGTCGACAAAGTCAAGATACTGGTAGGTGTTGAATAGCATGAGCGGACTGCTGGCACGGTTGGGCCGGGGCGAAATCCTCGTTGGAGATGGTGCAATGGGCACAATGCTCTTCGCCGCCGGGCTCAAACCGGGCGATTGCCCGGAGGCAATCAATCTCAGTCGGCCCGAGTTGCTGGAAGATATCGCCCGACAGTACTTCGCGGCAGGCGCTGATCTGATCGAGACTAATACCTTTGGTGGTTCGGCGCTCAAGCTGGAGGCCTATGGCCTGGCGGAGCGCTGCGAAGAAATCAATCGCCGCGCGGTCGATGCAGTGCGCCTGGTGGTCGGCGAGCGGGCATTGGTCTCCGGTTCCTGCGGTCCCTCCGGTAAGATTCTCACACCCTATGGCGAGACCGAGCCGGAGCGGATGCGGGAGAGTTTTCGGCGGCAGGTCG
>JBDRQZ010000241.1:0-3215 GCA_043826025.1 bacterium
TCGCGAGAATCAAATCGGTGCGCGAATCAATCTGCAGGATCAACTGCGCAAAGATGCACTCTACTTCGGTGAATCGCAGTCGCGAGTGATCCTTTCAGTCGATCCGACGAAAAAACCTGAACTGACCGAGCTCGCAGCCCAGTACAAAATCCCCCTAACAGTGATCGGTTTGGTGGCTGGCGATGCGCTCATTGTCAATGAGGACATCAACCTGCCGGTCGCGGAGCTGGCTGACCTGTTCTATGAATCAATCGGTCAGGCGATGGCCTGATTGACCACTGCCTGACTCATTTGTCATTGCGGCGTACGCCGCAATCTACGAGACCACAGAAGGCAGTCTGGTGTCTTTTCATGCAGTGTTGATGTCTACTCGAAGAAAGCTGCGAGCTGCTGGAGACTTCGTGGGCCCTGGCCTGCGCCAGGGCGACAAGACAATACGATCCGGCGCCGCAGGCTACCGAATTCGAATCAGTCGGTCAGGCGATGGCCTGACGGGAAGATCGACCGACGCGACTTCGGGTGCAGTAGCGCACATCTGAATCAGCAATGATCCAAGAGCTGGTGCACCGGGGGGTACACCAGCCACCGGTTTCGCCGGAATCTTGCTCCGCGTAAGCGGTGGTTGGCGTACTCCCTCACCTGCCCTCGGCCTGATCGAGGGTGCGCCAACTCAGCCAAGTGACGTCAGGAAGTGGCTCCTGACACTATGAGCTAATACAGCGACTGACTCTCACCCAGCATCGTCACCAAATCGACATCGGTGCTGACACTGACATTGTCACCATTGGTCTGCTCGGTGATGTTTAGTCCGATCAGTTGATCATCTTTTTCGAACAGCAGTAGCAACTGGTTGGAGTTGCCGGTCTGCATGAAGCCGCGCAACTGAGCGCCGCGCAGTTCTTTCTGTTTGCTTACAAATGTTTCGGTAAGGTTCATGGCTTCCCTCCGCTGAAGGTAAAGAAGTAGAACGTTAGCAGTTTATGGCCCACATCCTGCGAGCCGGGTCAAATATTGCGGGGAGTCTAAGCATTCAAGAAGAATGCTGCAATCAAAAACTCATAAGAAATCGATTAGCATAGTCCCGGGGCCGAGAAATAAATTGACCTGTTCTCTGGATGCGGCTAGCTTGCAGTGAAACTGGAGGTTAGAAATGACGAGGAAAGCTATCGCCAATACGCTGCACGCGCCGCTGCTCTGCAAGGGCTGGGCTCAGGAGGCGGCGATGCGGATGCTCAATAATAATCTCGATCCCGCGGTCGGGGAAGATCCGGCCAATCTGGTGGTCTATGGCGGCAACGGCAAGGCTGCGCGCAACTGGGATTGCTATGACGCGATTATCAGTTCGTTGAAGAGTCTTGAAAACGACGAGACTTTGCTGGTGCAGTCGGGCAAGCCGGTCGGCATTTTTCGCACCCACGACTATGCGCCGCGCGTGCTGATCGCCAACTCCAACCTGGTTGGCCACTGGGCCAACTGGGAGCATTTCCGCGAGCTGGACAAACTGGGTTTGATCATGTTCGGGCAGATGACCGCCGGCTCCTGGATATATATCGGCACCCAGGGAATTTTGCAGGGCACCTACGAGACCTTTGTTTCCTGCGGCAAAAAGCATTTCGGCGGCGATCTCTCCGGCAAGTTCATTCTCACCGGCGGTATGGGCGGTATGGGTGGCGCTCAGCCATTGGCCGCGACGATGGCCGGTGGCGTGATTCTCGTGGTCGAAGTCGATGAACATCGGATTGATCGACGGATCGAAACCCGCTACTGCGACCGCAAGACCAAGTCACTCGATGAAGCGTTGAGGTGGGTCAAAGAAGCGGCTGCGAAGGGGGAACCACTCTCCATCGGGCTGGTCGGCAATGCCGCCGATATTTTCCCGGAGCTGGTCAAGCGGGGCGAGATCCCCGATGTGGTCACGGATCAAACCTCCGCGCATGATGAACTCAACGGCTATATCCCGCGCGGTATCTCCTATGAAGAGGCGCTTGCGCTCCGCAAGTCGAATCCGGTTGATTACATCAAACGCGCGTTTGAGTCGATGGTGATTCACTGTCAGTCGATGGTTGACTTGCAGAGAGCGGGCGCCAAAGTTTTTGACTATGGCAACAACCTGCGCGGCCAGGCGCAGAAAGCAGGCTACAGAGACGCGTTTTCTTTCCCCGGGTTTGTGCCTGCGTATATTCGGCCGCTGTTTTGTGAAGGCAAGGGACCTTTCCGCTGGGCGGCGCTCTCCGGCGACCCAAAAGATATCGCGATCACCGATGAGGTGATCAAGCAGGAATTCGCCCACGATGAGCACTTGGTGCACTGGATCAATATGGCCTCGGAGAAAGTCGCGTTTCAGGGTCTGCCCTCGCGAATCTGCTGGCTTGGCTATGGTGAGCGGGAGAAGTTCGGGCTGATCATTAACGATCTGGTCAAGCGGGGCAAGATTTCGCAGCCGATTGTGATCGGTCGCGATCATCTCGACTGCGGCTCGGTGGCCTCGCCCTATCGTGAGACTGAGTCGATGAAGGACGGCTCCGATGCAATCGCCGACTGGCCACTGCTGAACGCAATGCTCAATGCGGTTTCGGGCGCGAGTTGGGTGAGTATCCATCACGGCGGCGGCGTTGGCATGGGGTTGGCGATTCATGCCGGAATGGTGGTGGTCTGCGACGGCACCGACGAGATGGCTAAGCGCCTTTCACGCGTCCTGACTACCGACCCCGGCACCGGGATCATGCGGCATGTCGACGCCGGTTACGATGAAGCCAAAGCCGCCGCGAAGAAACATGGCATCAAGATCCCGATGATGGAGTAAGCGTAGCCGAATTTTCATCATGGGCCAACGATTTCGCGACGTATTGTGGGCATTATGGTGACACTCCGCATGTTCATTCGAATCCGGCATGCCTTCATCGTAGCCGTATTGCTGCTCGCGATTCATATCGATGCCCACGCCGACAATGTCACTCTGCACAAATGCCTCTATGGGCTCGACCGGCTTTACTACGCTGTCTATGGTCCGGCGCATGGGCCGGTGACCAGCGAGCAGGATCTGCGAGATCGCATCCCGCCGCCGTATCGCACCGGCGTGATGTTTTCCTACGACATCAAGGGAACGGAGCTATTGCTCAGCGCCTTCATCGCGGTCGACGGGCCGGGACACTTCGAGCAACTTGAGGCGGCCGGACTGGATCTGTTCACCAAACTCGATTCGATTTGCACTGCCG
>JBDRQZ010000242.1:0-4360 GCA_043826025.1 bacterium
TGTGTGTGACCGGCGAGGATTTTGAGAATACGCAACGCATCAGCCGCATCGGTAGGCTTGCCGAGAATTTTACCATCGAGCACAACGATCGTGTCGGCGGCGATCACCACCCCCTGCTCTACCGGCACACTTTGCAGTTTGCAGACCGCCTGCGCCAGCGCATAGTGTCTGGGTTCGACACAGTCGGTGCGGGCATCTTCGGGCAGATTAGAAGGACGCACTTCGAATTCGAGACCGAGCATCTGCATGATCTCACGGCGGCGCGGCGACCCGGAAGCCAGTGTGACCTTACGGCCGTCGAGCCAGCGGTTGATCTCAAACTTGTCGTCGGGGTCTATCTCCAGCTCGAATCGTCGCTCTGTCGTCACGCTACTCACTTCCGCTTCTCTTCCGAATTGAGAATAATCGTCACCGGTCCCCAGTTGCACAACTCGACTGCCATCTTGGCGCCGAACACGCCTTTGGCAACTGTGACATCGTTGGCGGCTACGGCCTGCACAAAATGCTCAAACAGCCGTTCCGCCTCTACCGGTTCCATCGCTTTCGTAAACGCGGGCCGTCGGCCTTTGCGGGTGTCGGCATACAGCGTAAACTGACTGACTGCCAGCACCGCGCCGCCGACATCCTCCAGGGACAGATTCATCTTGTCCGTCGCATCCTCGAAAATCCGCAGTTTGACCAGCCGATCCGCGAGGATTTCGGCATCCTTCTCCGTGTCGCCCTGGGTCGCGCCAACCAGCGCCAGCAGGCCATCGCCGATCTCGCCGACAACTTCCCCGTCGACTGTCACTTTCGCCCATCTGACCCGCTGTAATACTACCCGCATCCACAAACCCAGTTTGTCGTAACAGCTTACCGGCGAGAGAGTTTTAAGTCAACTAAAAGATGTTTGTGGTTTGCTGGATTTGGATTGGATGGCAGGACCTAAAGTAATACATTAAATCACACAATCTTAAGTAGTAGCTTATAAGGAGGTCAGTACTGGGTAAACAGACGAATGCAGGTGCGGGAGTGCTTCAAGCAGGGCACTTAACCTATTGGCTATGAGTAGCATGGTGGCTCCGGCTGTGGTTCGGACGCCGTGGCATGGTAGAGTGGATTACTGATCAAGGACTGCGTGGTGATCTTTCACTCTGGGGTCTTCTAATAGAAAAGCCCGACGAATCTCTCCGTCAAGTAATCGTTTCTGGGCACCACGCCTGTCTTCGATCTCACGAACTCGGTCATCGACATCTTGCCGGAGAGTCGATAGTCGGAAAGAACCGTGGCAAGATCGGAGTCATTCAATACACTTGAGCACAACTCCAAATCTTCCGCAGCAGCTAAGTGAAACTGGAATGAAGCAAGACCTGGAAGCTGATGTTCACGTTCGGTACGAGCAAGCAGCTCACGAAACCATGGTACATTCGGGAGTCTCGTAACAAGTGGAAAATCGTAAAAGACTATAACCGTATGAAGCGTGGTGCGTTCAATACATGAGAGCGTCGGGTGTTTCTGCAAGTCTTGTCTTCTCCTGTATGTCTGTACAATTGCAGCAACGACCTTCTTTTCCACTTCTGACTTGAAGAGGTCTGCGTTCCCAGTCTGTCGAGTTCGTAGGCTTAGCTGATACGCCTTTGTCTCTATCAGATAAACTCGACCTTTCTCTTCCACCAGCCAGTCGTAGAACTCAATGGGACCCTCGGTGTCGCGCCCTGACATTACGTTTTCATCGCCAAATGTGTTTCTCAACACGCGTCCCATGTAGGTCTCGAAGACTCTCCCAAAGTACTCTCTGAATGCGAGATGCGACCCTCCACCGATCTTCTCAAAGTGATGGTGAAACCACCAATACAAACCAGAAAATACCGACCTGGCGTACAGCGAGCAGTTGGGGATCACGTGAGTCATTGACTTCGATGGAGATTGGACTTGAATGATTGGCTTCAGCGCCAGAGGATTCAGCCGAGTCTTGATGTTGATATCCTTCAACCCTGAGTTTAGTTGCGCATCCAACTCACGAAGCTCACCATATGAGGCCGACTTCATTCTTATGAAATGGTCAATTTCTTCGTGGCTCAGCTTGCCGCTCTCGATGAATTCCGATAGACGGTATGCCACACTAGACGTTGAGATTACTGGACTTCTCGTGAACCAAACAACAGACATGATTAACATGCCGGTCTTTAGATATGACTCGATGGATAATCCTGTCTCAGTAAGGAAAACTCTCTGTAAGTCGCCAAGACGACGCGAAGGTCCGACCTCCTGCATGGCTGATGTAAAGACCTCAGTAGCCCTCGCGGCTTCATGCCCGTCGCGAGCCTGAAAATCGAACTGCTCCGCTATTCCACGAATCAGGAAGCCAAGTTCCAATTCATCCCGAGTCAGCTTGCCACTGTCCTCAAGTAATGGGTCGGGTAAGCCGTTCGCATGAAGGGAGCATAGGATGAAAAGAGTCGCTAGGCCTTCTTGGCTCGTCATCTCCGGACTAGAATCGATTGCCTCTGACAGCACTGCCATGTTGGCCAAGAATGCAAGTTGATGTTGTGCTATTATTCCGCCACCCACCGGCTCGACTAGCGCAATCCCGTTCAGGACGTCTTGAGAAAGTTCGCGGTAGATCACTATGGATACTCGGCCCATTACTGTCAAAGCATCTAGAAGGCTGTAATTGCTCAAGACAGCTGCGAAGTCCGACTCGGTCAGAGAGTGAGGGCTCGCCGCTACTCTATCGCTGAGCAGCTTTAGCTCGTTTCTCCGGGTTGCCATTCAACTAGCCTCATAGCCTCCGCTCGATGATCACTTGATCGTACGCTACAGGACATGCCCTAATGCAATGAAGTGCCAAAAGACACCCCGTCAACCGATTTAACTTCAGCGCTGAACTTTCTAGCTTTCGGATTCGCTGATAGTTTAGCGTATAGTCAACTGGTAACCCACAGCTTGCTGTGGGCGCCCAGCTATCAAGCACCCGCTCCAGTCAAGGTGCGCACCGCAAGCTGTGCGCTACCGGATTCACGGAACCTGGGCAACCCAAGACAAGAGAAGAATGGGTCTCTGTCTGGCGCCTGGTGCCCCGCCGCTTGCGATGGAATCAGGTTTCCTTCCGGGGTGGCCGCGATCTCTGATCGCGGTGGCGTCAGCCACCTCCTAGTGACCTTGAAACCCGGACCAAGTTCCGGGCTACCCGAGACAAACTGGTAACCCACAGCTTGCTGTGGGCGCCCAGGTATCAGGCACCCGCTCCAGTCAAGGTGCGCACCGCAAGCTGTGCGCTACCCTATTCACGGAACCTGGGCTACCCGGGACAAGAAAAGAGTGGGTCCCCGCTCCCCGACGAGACTCGGGGACAGGCTCCGCGGGGATGACAAGTCAAAGAATCACCGCTTGTCAAAATCGGGGGCAAGTAGTTACTTGTCAGTAGTTCATCGGAGGGTTCTATGAAGTTGCTGCACAAAATCACAAGAGCCTGTTGTTATTCTTTCCTGCTCGCGTTGCCGGTGGGGATCTATCAGGGCGATCCCGATTCGGTCGACTATCAACTCGGCGTTCACGCCGGTGGCGGGCAGGTGGCGTCGGTGCTGACCAGTTGCTCGGAGCCGGTCGAGGCCGAAGGCAGCGGATTTGTTGACTTCGCCGGTGAAGCCTACATGAAGTTTCCACCCGGCGGGGACCTCCCATTCGTGGTTGGTGTGCGAGGCGGCTATTGGCACAGCAATCTTTCACTAATCGACTGGGGTGATCACTGGAGCGGCGGAGACTACATCATAACGCAGCATGACCTGTCAGTCGGCTACCTGAATCCCTGCATTAGTTTTGAGACGCACTATGCCGGGATCGGGATCGGTTATGTGTTTGGCGATCTGCCGCGCGACTTCAGCGAGGGCGAGATCTACTATGTGGGACACACTTCTATGCACGTCCGCATCGGGTCGGCCCGAGCCTGGAGCATCACGTATAGCATGCTGGAGAGCGCACCTTATGTGTCGGGCGGTGGTTACCCCAGTGTTGCCCTTGCCTTCCCGCTCGGCAAGAAAGTTAGGTCAAGTGTCGGCATCTCGTTCGAACCCTACTACCGACCGGGATTCCTGCAGCAGAACCGCATTCAGATCAATGAAAATCTCGCCATCGATTTCAACTGGCGCTATGGTACCTCGGCTGATGTGCCGGAGTATGGCGTGAGCGCGGGGGTCGTGTATCAGTTTCGGAGCAGGTGATTGACGGTCCCTTTGTGAGCACGCTGTAGGGGCACAGCGTGCTGTTCGGTATCATGACATCCTTTGCAGAGAGATATCATGAGATTCTTTGCAGTGAAGTAGCGAGTATTCTCCTCTTTCAAGGAGGAGAGACGGATGCCGTGGAGAGAGAGCAGCGTGGA
>JBDRQZ010000243.1:0-8199 GCA_043826025.1 bacterium
ATTTGCGATTCGTACCGCTAATCCTCTTCGTAATCGAACACCCAGGGCGAGGCATCCGTGATCAAACGGTAATGCTCGTTCGCGAGATCCGACTGCCCATTCTGTTGGGCCGCGGTGAGAATTCTGATGCGCGCCTCCCAACAGCCGGGGTCAAGCTCAATCGCTTTCTCAAAGTAAACCTGGGCGCTGTCTTCCTGTTTGAGCTGTTGGTAGCACTCGCCGATGCTATGCATCAGCAAGGCATACTCCTCGCCCAGATTGTCCCAGGAGGCCATAAAATCGGGGATCGCCTCGAGATAATTCCCCCGCACCAGTTCGTTGTAACCGGCATTGAGCTTGTCGACAAACTCCAGGTCGGCATGCACGGTATCCGCGGCAAGATCGATTTCGCCATGCCGCTGCCAGGCGATCTTGTACTGGCGTGACTGCCCCTCGATCTTCATAAAGCCCGTGGGTCGATAATTGCGCCGGAACTGTGAATGGAGCATCAAGGCGCGTTCCGCCGGCGCCGACGGCTTGTAGCCGGTCGAGAACAACACGAAGTCCGGCTCCTGGCTCAGCAGGTAGACATTGTTGAACCGACGCTCCTTCCAGGTTGATTCGATTCCCTGAACCTGCTCCGGATTACGGGCGATGTAGGAATCTGTCAAGCCCAGCATGTCGATCACCCGATGCCCCATGAGCTCGTAGCCGAGAATACCGATCGTGCTCGCGGCAATGCTGAAATCAGGCCCCATATGCTTGATGAGCTTGCGCCCCAAGAACGCCATCTTGTCGGTAATACCGTGCTCGTTAAAGAAATAGGTGTCGACATGGGTCTTTGAAAGCAGCAGCGCCGTCAATGAAAAGACCAGCGTTACTAGCGCTGTAAGATACGCTGCGTGCTTTCGATTGCGCATGATCATGCCGTAGAGTTCCCGCGAAGCAACCACAAACAGGAAATAGAGTACCGGCACCACCGGCACGAAGAAGCGATAGACCTTGAGTACATCGCCGCCGACCCAGACAATGTAAGCGATGTAGAAAACCAGGAAGAGATAGAGCAACGAATACTGCCGCCAGAGTTTGCGAATCATCAGTATCGGGGGCAGAAAAACGAAACCGAAAAGGACTCCGAGAGTTTTGGAAAAAAACCAGAGATACTCCAGGCCGCTTTGAATGTACTCCAGCCCTACTCCGCTCTTCGCATAATAGGGGTTGGGAAAGAGCGAACCATAGTAGGAAAGCTTGAAGGCCGCAAACGGCAGCAAGAACGCCACATAGATCAGGAAATATTGAAATGGAAAGCGCCGCTCCCACAGCAGCCGATCAATCAGCACCACTGCGAAAACCAGCCCACCCTCAGGTCGCAGCAGCGTGGCGATTACCAGCAGGCCGGGTGTTAATTCCGGTTTTCGATATTCACAAACCAGCGCTGCAAAGATCATCGCAGTGAAAGCCACGGTCTCCAGACTCGCGGTCGACCAATAGGCGAAAGAGAGATTGGTGAGTAGCGCGATGGCGATCCCCAGGTAGAGCAAAGCTACCGGTTTCTCTTCATGCCATTTCAACAGCAGATAGATCAGGGGAAAGACAGTCACTCCAGCGAATATCCCCAGAAACTTCGAGCTGGTGAGGAAGCCGACACCGAAGACGCCCTTGAACAAGGCCAGCAGGATCACCCAGAGAAAATTCGTGAAGCCCTCGACATGCTCGCCGGCGTTGTAAACCAATCCATCCCCCGCCAGCCAATTCGCGGCATAACGGAAAGAGATGTAGGCATCATCCTGCGTAAGCATATAGCGATTGCAGAGATAGATAAAGATCGCGACGGCCACCACGATCAGCACATAGGCAAGGAGATTTTCGGGGAGTTGGAGTTGCGGCCGGGGTGTGGGCTCTGCTTTCTGCTGTCTACGTTTGGCCATGTTTAGTGATCAATATATTCCATAATTGAAATCAGCCAACCCGTTTCTTGCTGCGATCGCAATCGGGGAAAAGACCTCGGCTAATCGGCCAGCATCTGTTGATACAAACTGATATAGCGCTGCGCCGACTTGTCCCAGGAGAAATTCTGCTTCATGCCGCGCTTGACCAGCGCAGTCCAACTGCGCTTGTTGCGATACGCCGCCAACGCGCGCCGGACAGTCTGCAGTAGCGCCTCCGGCTGATATTCCGCAAACAGAAAGCCGGTGCTCTTGCGCCGGTCGGCATCATAGTCGACAATCGTGTCGGCCAGGCCGCCGGTCTTGCGGGCAATCGGCACCGTGCCATAGCGCAGACTGTAGAGTTGATTGAGGCCGCAGGGCTCATAATGCGAGGGCATCAGGAACATGTCGGCGCCGGCTTCGATCTGATGCGCAAGTTTGTTATCGAAAGCCAGGAAAGCCTTGATCTTGTCGGGATAGTTCCTCTCCAGAGCGGTGAACAACTGATGATACTTCTCGTCGCCGGTACCGAGCAGGACGAACGAGATATCTTCGGCGAAGAGGTCGGCGGTGATTTCGGCGATCAGATCGAACCCCTTCTGATCGGCGAGACGACTAATTACGCCGATCAGCGGTCGTTTCAAATCGGCCGCTGACAATCCCGCCAGTTTCATCAGTTGCCGCTTGTTCAGAGCTTTCTCCGCGAGGGTCGCCAGTGAATAGTTGTGCGCGATCAGGGGGTCTGCCTCCGGCGACCAGATACTGTAATCGACACCATTCACGACACCATGCAGCTTCTCGCGGTTGTCGCGCAGAACGCCCTCCAGCCCGCAGCCGAATTCATCGGTGGTCTGGATCTCCTGCGCATAGGTCTCGCTGACGGTTGTGAGCACATCCGCGAAATGCAAGCCGCCTTTGAGGAAGTTGATCTTGCCCCAAAACTCAAGTGGCCCCATCGCGCGGAAAAGCGCATCGGGCAGATTAAGGTGTACCGCATTCTTTGCCGGAAACATCCCGTGATAGCCCAGGTTGTGGATCGTTAACATTGAGCGAGTCGCTTCAAAGAACTTGCAGGGCTCCGCCTTCAGAAAGACCGGGATCAGAGCCGCCTGCCAGTCGTGCGCATGAATGATATCCGGGGTGAACTCCAACAGCTCCAGCGAACGAAGCACTGCGCGGCAGAAGAAGATAAAGCGAATGTCGTTGTCCGGATAATCGAGTCCCGTAGCCGGATCGACATAGAGCGCTTCCCGCTCATACAATTTCGGACAGTCGACAAAGTAGACCGGAGCTTGCCGAGCGCCATTTGTCAGAAGATCGAATTTCAGTTGATGGCTGCCGATTCGGATCGCCTCACCGGTAACCGCGGCCACCTGCTTCAGTTTCTCGCGTTTGATATCAATCGACTTGTAGCGCGGTGTGAAGATCAGCACTTCATGCCCCTGCTCCGCGAGAGCCTGCGGCAGCGCCGCCGAAACATCAGCCAGACCTCCGGTCTTCGAGTATGGGACGATTTCACTGGTGACGAAGGCTATACGGAGAGGTCTGTTCATGCCGGGCTCTTGACTGAGTCGATTTCGATCTTGCGCAGATAATCCGCCGCAACCTCAGGCGCCACCGGATTAATATAGAAACCGGTGCCCCACTCAAACCCCGCGATATTGGTGATCTTGGGGATCACTTCGAAATGCCAATGGTAATGCTCCCTGGCCTCGCACAACAGCGTGTCCGTATGCAGAGAGTAATTGTAGGGCGGATCGGAAAGCGCTACCCGCAGCTTTGCCAGCAAGAGTTTGAACATCTTTGCCAGATCGGGCAGCTCCGAATCCGGAATCTCAAAATAGCAGTTGGCATGATTGCGCGGCAACACCCAGGTCTCGAAAGGAAACCGTGGCGCGAACGGCGCGAGGGCGACGAAGTGTTCAGTCTCGGCGACCACCCGATCCTTCTGCCGCAGTTCCTCATGAATGATGTCACAGAACAGACAGCGTTCCTTGTACTGGTAATGCCGCAAGGCGCCTTCCAGTTCTTCATGGACACGTTTCGGCACGACCGGCGTGGCGATTAATTGCGAGTGAGCATGCTCAAGCGATGCACCGGCGGCCTCCCCCTGATTCTTGAAGACCATCACATACTTGAAGCGGATATCCTTGCGCAGATCGAGCATACGTTCCCGATAGGCCCAGAAGACGTTGCGGACCTGCTCCAGGGGCAGGTCGACAAGATCGAAGCGATGTTCCGGGGTCTCGATAATGACCTCGTGCGCTCCGATGCCTGACATTTTGTCGAAGATCCCCTCCCCCTGCCGCCGCAACTGCCCTTCGATCTTGAGCGCCGGATACTTGTTGGAGATCACCCGCAACTGCCAGCCGGGACTATTAGGCCTGGTATCCCGGTCGCGATTGACCAGCACCTCCGGCGGGGTCAGATTCTCATTGCCCGGGCAGAAGGGGCAGCTCTCCGACTCGCGCCGTCTGGCGGTAGTCTTGAAATCGGTCGGGCGTTTGCCACGTTGAGCGGCAATAATCACCCAGCGATCAACAACGGGGTCTTTACGAAGTTCCGGCATTATCAGTTCTGTCACTCACTTCCAAGGGTAAGAGAAAATATCGGGCTGCAACCAGCCAGTCAACGAAAAACTCCCCCTTAAACAATTGTCGTCAATTAGTTTGAACACTGTAGCTGCCGAGTCAGATCACTTGACAAATGCGGCTCGCGACTCTGCTTCAGCGGCAAAAATGTGGCTGAATAACTCGCGCCCTGCCGCACTCAGCTCGTGGCCGCGTCTTGGCATGACAACCTCCGCGGTGGCGATTGCCTTCGCCAACTCATATTCGGCGAATCCAGTCGCGCCGCCCCAGAGAAAACCGGGCAGGAAACGCTGACCTGAGAGACCGCCGCCGAAAATGTTAGTTGCAAAGCCGACCACCATGCCGGTAGTGAGCAGCGTGCCGATCCCGGTCTTGACATGGTCACCGAGAAAACAGCCGACTTTGGTCTGGCCGGTATTGAGCAAGCCGGTCGGCAATTCGACTTTGATCGTTCCGTAGTTGTTCTTGAGATCGGAATTGGTGGTCAGCGCACCGAGATTCACCCACTCGCCCAAGTAAGCGTGACCGATGAAGCCGTCGTGGTACTTGTTGGAGAAACTGTGGAAGATCGATTCTTCCACTTCGCCCCCGACTCGGCATTGCAGGCCGAAGCTGCAGCCTGAGCGAATTCGTCCGCCGACCAGCTGCGTCTGAGCGCCGATTGCTGCCGGACCCTCGACGCGGGTCTGCGCCACGATTACGACATCGGGGCCAATATGGATCGGGCCGTCGCGTCCATCCAGGACAACCTGTCCGTCAATCCGCGCGCCGGGGCTGACAAAAACATTATCCCAGGCATAGATCTCGCAATTCGGATCAGGCACGGCCTGTGGACGTATTTTGCGAGTCCGCTGCAGATACTCAAAGTCGGCGATGATCTGTGCACCGTTCTGATGCACCAGATCCCAGAGATAGCTGAACGGCTGAAGATCGACGGCGGTTGTCGGCAATTGAGCGCCGAACGCTTCGATCTCCGCAAACGGGCTTTCCGGGTCGTCAGCTTGCAGAGCGGCCGCCAGACGCTTCAACTGCGTGCTGCCGCTTTTCAGCCGTACGGCGACGATGTCCTCACCGGTGCTCAACAGCAGCGGCTCATCATCTTCCTGCAACAACGCGATGACTTTGTCATCGGGCAAGAAGCGCGGATTTATCAGGATAACTACCGGAGAGCGCAGATTCTCCAGATTGCAGGCTCGGCCACTGTTTTCCTGAGAGTAAACGCGCAGTGCGCGTCGGGTGAGATAATGGCTGTCGGTCGCGGCAAAACGGAGACACCACTTCTCGGCGAGCGAAAACATCCCACAGCGCAACTCGGCGATCTGGTGAGACACACTCAGCGGATAGAAATTGCTGACCTGCCGATCTTCGAAGAATATCAGGCTGGTGGCGGTATTCATTTGCCTGTCACTGCGACTGGCGGTTAGTCCTTAAAGAGGGCGTCCCAGGCGGCCTTTTTTTTGTCTTTATCAGACAGCCGGATGTTGTGGCGCTTGCCGGCGGGGGAGTTCTGCAGTTGTCGCGCTTTGCGGGCGGCAGACTTCTCCTTGCTTACCGGAGGCTCGATGCGCTGGATTACCGGTTCGCCCTTGCCGCGCGGGTGGAAGTATGAGCAGAAATTCGCTTTTTCCTTGTAGCGAACCCACTCCGCCTGCGGTTCGACGCACTGATGGTGCGCCTCGCGATCATAGAAACGGCAATTGTAACAGCACTTCAGAGCAACGTCACAATGGGGACAGTTGTCGAGTCGAGAAATCTTGCCCTCGATCTCGATATCCTGCTCGCAGGACCAACAGGTTATGGTTGTTGGTGTTGGCATGCTATTTGTTTTACAGCCCAGATTAAAAATGGTTGCTGGTTCTTATCTACTACAGAGCTACTGGCGGAAGCCAAAGCATTCAAACTCAAGATATATACGCGTGCCCCGCTGTCAAGAGAAACTTACGCTCGGAGCGCGTGCAGCTTGCGAGCCAGGTAGACAAATGGCGTATCGGCAATTGCGACGATCAACTTTAGCACGAAGGTCGTGATGAAGATATCGATTACCATTGTCAGCGGCAGCACTCCCCAGAACGCGATTCCGGTAAAGACCACCGAGTCGATGAACTGACTCACAATCGTCGACGCGTTGTTGCGCAGCCAGAGATGGCGACCCTGCGTGGCCCGCCGCCAGCGTGCAAAAGACCAGATATCATGATGCTGGCTCAGCAGATATGCCACGAGGCTGGCAACCGTGACCCGGGGAAACAGCTCGAAAACTTGCTGCAGCGCCAGGTAGATCCCGGCATCGCCTACCGGCTCAAACTGCAGGGCAAATTGCATCGCGACATTAGCCCAGAGCAGCATGAAAAAGCCGATCCAGACACCACGCCGCGCCTCTTTTTCGCCATAAACCTCATTGAGAATATCTGTGCCGAGAAAAATCGAGGCGTAAATGATGTTGCCCAGAGTCGCTACCAGGCCGAAGAGGTCGACGGTCAGCAAAACCTGGATATTACAGACAATGATCGAGCCCCCGATGAAAGCGTAAATCCCATGTTTGCCCCAGAAGCGAAAGGCCACTAGCATCAACGACAAATCCACAAGCAGGAAAATCAGCCAGAGGATCTCATTTGGCATTAAATCGGTCCCTTCTGACAAGCCACTGACTGACAAGAACAAAGCTGTACTGAAACGGTCAACAAAAAAAGTTTGCTCACCATGTGGCGATGTTGTAAACTACTTAATTCGTTCTTGAGCTTGTAGGATGTGATATGAAGATATTGGTTGTTGGCTCCGGAGGGCGTGAGCACGCTCTGATCTGGAAATTGTCGAAGAGCAATCTGGTCTCCAAGATTTATGCTGCGCCCGGGAATGCGGGGATTTATCGCCACGCTGAGTTGGTGAATGTCAAGGCGGAGGACATCGAAAACCTCGCCCGCTTCGCCAAAGAAAAGGAGATCGATCTGACCCTGATTGGTCCGGAAACGCCGCTGGCTCTCGGAATCGTCGATCGCTTTAACCAGGATAAACTGAAGATTGTTGGTCCGACGCGTGACGCCGCCCGGATTGAATCGTCGAAGGTCTGGGCCAAGCACTTCATGCGCAAGTATCACATTCCGACCGCCAGTTTTCTCTCATTTGACAATCTCAAGGATGCTCTGAAATTCGTGAAGAGCTCCGCCCGGCCGGTAGCGATCAAGGCTGACGGCCTGGCAGCCGGCAAGGGTGTGATCATCGCCGACAATGAGGATCAGGCCGAGGCTGCGGTGCGCGAGATGATGCAGAAGCGTCGTTTTGGCGACGCTGGCACCCGTATTGTGATTGAAGCGGCGCTGGCCGGCGAGGAGGCTTCGGTGCTGGCGCTCACCGACGGCAAAAACATCCAGGCATTAATTCCCTCACAGGACCACAAACGGATCGGCGATAATGACACCGGCCCGAATACCGGCGGCATGGGCGCCTATGCGCCGGTACCCTTTATGTCCGACAAGCTGCGACAGGACATTTACGATCTGATACTCCTTCCGGCGGTCGAAGGTCTGGCGGCCGAGGGTCACCCCTTCCGGGGCTGCCTCTACGCCGGTCTGATGCTGACCGAACGGGGCCCGCGGGTGATCGAGTTTAACTGCCGTTTCGGCGACCCGGAAGCACAGGCGGTGTTGCCTCTGCTCGAATCGGATTTGGCGGAGTTGCTGTTGGGCACGATTGAGGGGGACCTGGAT